>CBDUTO010000054.1:0-26598 GCA_965370315.1 uncultured Melioribacteraceae bacterium | reverse complement strand
TATAACCGTACTCTCCTCTAAACATCCAATGTTCTGAATATTCAAAATTAAATCCAAGCTGAGTGCTCCAATTATTAGTAATCTCTTTTTTTATTGAATAATTTATTGCATTAGAATTCTCTATTCTATTTTTTCCAGTTTCCAGTTTATCATTTCTTGCATTTAACTCTTCTAATTTTTCATCTTTTCCGGGTGCTCCATCAGGCAGGCTTTCCCAAAAATCTATTTGCTCTTGATTGATTGCTAAAAAACCATCAACTGCCTTTGTCATTGCAGCATCTAATTCAGGTACTCCTAATGAGCCAGTATTCATATCCTTATTTACAAAATCGCGAAACATAGCACCAATATAAACTGCTAGCTTCATCCCATTACCTAAATTAATTCTACGTCCTACACGAGCAGAACCGACAAAAAATGTAACTGTTTCAACTAATAGTTCCGATGTTGACCATGTCATATTGCCATCAAAACTAACAAAATAATCATCCCATCCATAAACTGCAGTTGCACCAACTCCAAAAGTATTTGCTGTAAAATATACTGGATCTACTTCAATGGGTTTTTCTAAAGTTCTAATTTCCATTAAATTTCCATTAGGACCCAAGTCAGTTTCTATAACTTGTGGTTGAAATGAGACTTGTGTAGAACCTTCATTTCTTGAATACAAACCATATATATTCAGAAAAGGTAAAATCCATGCATCGGCTCTAATATTTACTCCGTTGGAGGTAGCAATAGTTTCTGTAAAATTTAGAGTCTCTGGATTTATGATATCATCCAAATTATTACCATCGTAAAAATTCATACTAAAATGAGTAAGTTCTAAGCTCATTTGGTTATAAACATAGTTTACATTTAAACCAAATGGGAGTTGTAAATCAATATTTCTATCTGTAACCTCCTGCCCCCAAAATGGTAAAACATAAGGATAAACCTTTTTTACTGAGGTAGTATCAGATTTGGGAAACTGAATTCCACTTTGTGCATAATTTGTTGTTACAAATAAAAACACAATAATAATAAGTAATGTTTTTTTCATTTTTTCTGCTCTTTTTTATTCTTGAATTACATTTAATTTATTTTTAGTTACTAAAACTTAATTTTATCCAGCGCCAATAGGTACCGTTACTTCCACAAATATTGAACTATTTTTAGTTCCTGCTTTATTTTTATAAACATCAACAAGTCCGTAGTAATATTTAAGAGCAAACGACATGCCTTTGCTTTTACATAGCTTGTAACCAATCCCTGCCATTAATCCTGCATCTATACGGTTAATATCCTCTTCGTTATATTCTTTAATAGTCGATTCTCTTCCATCAATATCCGAATTGTATTCAACCCATGCATCGTACATTAGTCCGAATTGCGGACCAGCTTCAACAAATATTTTATTTTCAAAGGTATATCGGAGAAGTGCCGGCACAAGGAAGTATTTCATTTCCTGTGAGTAAGCTCCATTTTCTTCATAAACTTCAGTCCCAAGAAAACTAAGATCATTCCCAGATAGTTCATCTACTCCCAAGTTAGATTTAACCAAAACGCCTGTATAAATTGACCATTGGTTTTCGATTTTGAAATCAAAATAAAACCCTAAATTAAATGTCCTTAAACTATTTTTAGTTTCCATACCAGAAATGTTTGACCAATTAAAACCACCTTCTAGCCCAAACTCTATTGCATCGGAGTTTAATGCATCTCCAAATAAAAGAGAGATTAAAACTTGCCCTTGTGTTTGAATACCAGTAAATAATAGAATAATTATTAATGCATACTTTTTCATGTTTTTACAATTTCCTTGTCATTACGAGGAGTCCATTATTTAACGACGAAGTAATCTGTTGTAGATTGCTTCATCCCAAAGAGCGGGATTCGCAATAACTCAATTTGATTCATATTTATGACTTTTTTCTAATACACTGAACGATACTATTTCAGTAGCATCATTTTTTTTACTGATGAATATTCACCAGCATTTATTGAGTAGAAATATATTCCACTTGGTAAATTGGAAGCATTAAATACTAGATCATAACTACCAGCATTCTGTTTTTGTTTTACTAATGCTGCAACCTCTTGACCAATAGAATTATAAACTATTAAACTCACAAATCTTGTTTCTATTATTGCATAACTAATTACTGTACTTGGGTTAAATGGATTTGGATAATTTTGCTCCAGCTTAAATTCTGTTGGTAATATTTCTTCAATTACATCTGTTGCATTATATCCTTCCACAACAATTGTTTGGCTGTAATACTCAAAGACTCCATCTGTATCAATTTGCTTTAAGCGATATTCTGCCGAATCTACACATCGTTTTGCATCGACAAATTGATAATATTTTGGTGAGTTACTGTTACCATGTCCCAGAACAAAACCAAGCGTTTCCCATATGGGTGACAGATTACTAATCTGTCCTACGGCAGTTCTCTGAACTTCAAAACCGTAATTATTTACCTCTGTAGCAGTTTCCCAAAATAGCTTTACAGAATCGTCAACAACCACTGCAGTATATGAAACTAATTCAACAGGAACAGGTGTTGCAGAATAGGCATCCGATTTATTATTTGTTCCTCCAGAAACAGTAAATTGAAGCCCACTGTTTTCATCCACAAAACTATCTGAAGTTACAAATGGTATTTGTGAAACAGTTGGAGTTGTAACCTCCATTGTCGCCGTCCCAGTTATTGTAATACTGCTCTGCCCGTAGATTGGGTAGATTAATAAAATAATGACCACTAATGTAATTTCTATTTTATTAATCATATCAATGTCCATAATTTGATATAATTAGCCACCTACTACCATTGCTTCTAATTGTTACCGCTTCATAATCATTAGCCATATCGTAGGAGGAGGAACTGCTAATATTATCTAAAAATTCACCAGAAGCTGGTTTTATATATACATGATTACTCGACGAGCCAATAACTCCATCTGCATTTCTTTTTATTACATATTCTTTGTTACTATAGTCAGCAACTGCTGGAAGAGTAAGCGTAACAGTATTGGTACTTGATGCAGTAAAATTTATCTCAATAAAATCTTCTTCACCTGCAGTAGTATTTGCATCTATTGTTGCTGGAACTTTAGCTTCTTGTTCCGATATAACCCACCATCCAGTTGAACTACAGACAACTTCTAATGATGAATTTCCTTTCTCTAAATTTGCAGTACCATCAACATCACCATTAAGCATTTCACCACTTTGAGGTGCAACAATAATTTTTCCGTCACCATCACCATTTCGTTTAAATTTCAATTCTCTTCCCATTGAACTATCAACTTCTGGTAATGTCATTGTAGTATTATTATTATTTGATTGGTTGATTATCATTATGTGGTCATCTTGCTTTATAGCATAAGAATTTGTTCCAGTAAGTGTGCGTATCCGTGTTGCTATACTACCCATCAAATGAATTGAACTTGTTAGAGGTAATTCAGAATCTGCAAGAATATTAAACCCAATCCGACCTTTACTACCATCAATATGGAGAAAGTCGTATTTTGTAGTAGCCCCATTACCATCACCTATATCAAAATCACTATCACGCATAAACATATCAGCACCATCCAAATACCATAATACTGTACCATCTTCTTTTAACTGAAATTTTACTTTTTCAGTACTACCCTCAACACCAGAATCAAGAATCAAAAAATTTCCACTAGAGCCAAGTTTGTTTTTATACTTTGCGAAAAAATTGTTGTACTACAACTAAGTAGTAATAAAATCATTATCTTTTTCATTTTGGCAACTCTCTATTGTACTACTATTCATAAAAATTAATTATTTTTACTACATTAAATACCGTAAGAGCAGTTAGTGAAAAATATCACTAACTGCTTTAAACGGTTTCCGCATTATGACGCTATTTTAAACTAAACAAATTTAAACATATCTCTAACATTAAGACCTAAACCACCTGCGTACCAATTAAATGTTTTGCTACTTTGTGATACTATTAATCCGCAATTTTAGGTACTGCAGTTCTAAAAGACAGAACTGTCATTCCGGCAATTTTTAAGCCGGAATCCCTTATTAATAAAGGAGATTCCCGATTAATGCTCTCGGGAATGACCTGCTATTATGCAGTGGATTTGGCTGCAGATGAAATAATAAAATCATATAATTTTAAATGTAGAATTATATAAACTTAAAATTTCATTGTTAGACCAATACCAGCAGTACCGCTACTAATTTTACCACCGCCAGCTTCAAGATATACACCCCATTTAGGGCTCCAGAAATAGCGTCCACCAACTTGTAATCCAAAATCAAGGTCACTATCTTTATTATCATCAATAGCAAGAGCATATCCCAAATTAGCCCCAGCATAAACGTCCCATTCTGAAGGTAAACCAATTAGTGCATCTAAATAGTAATTTGCTTTTACACCAATTGTAAGATGGCTTAAATCCAAATTAGAACTTGCTGCTGGTGCAATAGTAATTGCAGATGACATTGGTATTTCATAACTGACACCAATTATGCCAAAGTTTAATTGACTACTTGCTTGTGCAAAAGATATTGTTGAAAATGCTCCAAGTACAATTAGTATGATAAACAGTTTTTTCATTCTGCTACTCCTTTTTGTTATTTGATTAAACAATCAATTTGTTTGTTCTGTTATTTTAATCATTGGGTACTAATAAAATAGTCCCCAATGTTTTTATTGTTTTTATATTAAAACTATTTTACATAATTATTCATGAATACTAATTACAACCTTATTTACATAACCAGTAAATTTGGAATCATCTAAATCTTCAAAAACTTTATCTGCAACTTGTGTAGCGTCATCCAATCCAACATCTGCAGTTTCATCAGCAGAAAAAACAGCTGGTTGAGTTTTATCAATTCTACCTTCTGCAACTTGCTCTCCATCAATAAATAGAGTGGCTGTACCACCTTTACCAGTACCCCCACCATCATAGTTAAATGCTAATTTAATCTCAGCATTTGGATTGCTTATCACTTTCGAAGACTCAATAGTATAGCGTTTTAATCCAAAGTAATTATAAGTGTAGGCGGGTTTACCATCATTCATATACAGAGCCCATCCACCAAATTTTCCACCTTGACAAAGTATGATTCCTCTATCATTTCCTTTGAGATCCACATTAGCTACTATGGTTTTTGATGTATTTTTTACATTCAAGAAAGTATTTTCTAATATTCCATCCATTCCATCTGCTAAGGTTAGCGTTTTTCTATCTCCCATTAAATCTGGTCGACCGGCAATAGCAGCATTGAATCGTTCGTATAATCTATCATCCAAAGGATATACATTATTTGCAATAGCTTCTTTGTCAAATAAGTCTTGCATTTCCTTAACTTTTTCAGGGTTTTGATCTGCTAGGTTGTTTGTTAAACTGAAATCTTCATTTACATTATACAGTTCCCATTTTTCATCTTGGAATGAATTTCTTGGTTTTCCTACCCAAGGTACCATGTGTACAACACGAGCCAACCAGCCATTGTTGTAAATAGCACGATTCCCAAACATTTCAAAATACTGAACTTTGTGACGGTCTTCTGCATCTTTATCTTTTACTGCATATAACATGCTCACACCGTCCATTGGAATTTGCTTTACACCATTAATAGATTTTGGTTCTGGTAGGTTTGTGGCCTCCAAAATTGTTGGTGCCACATCATTAACATGATGAAATTGATTTCGTATTTCTCCTTTCGCACTAATCCCTTTTGGCCAATGCATTACCATAGCGTTGCGTGTTCCACCAAAATCAGCAGCCATTTGTTTTGTCCATTTAAAAGGTGCGTCTGTAGCTACTGCCCAAGCAGCAGCCATATGTGGAAAAGAGTTAGGGCCACCCCATTCGTCTTTTTTTGAAAGCATGTTATCAATAGTTTCTTCATCAAATATGCCGTTAAGGTGAATCAATTCATTATAAGTTCCTTCAAGACCTCCTTCAGCACTTGAACCATTATCACCCATAATGTATATAAACAGCGTATTATCTAAAGCGCCCACTTCTTCAATGGCATCTACCATTCTTCCTACTTCATTATCAGTATGCTCCATAAAACCAGCAAAGGTTTCCATCTGCAAGGCAAACAGTTTCTTTTCATTATTGCTTAAGCTTTCCCAGTCCTTAATATCGCTTGGCATAGGGGCAAGTTTTGTGTTTTGAGGAATAATGCCCATTTCTTTTTGACGTGCAAAAGTTTCTTCTCTTAGTTTTTGCCAACCTGCATCAAATTTTCCATTGTACTTTTCTATCCACTCTTTTGGTGCATGATGAGGAGCGTGCACGGCGCCAGGAGCGTAATAAACCATAAATGGTTTATCAGGAGTCATGGCTTGTTGAAATTTAATCCATCTTATTGCTTCATTAGTCATGTCTGTAGTGAAGTGATAATCAGGATTGTCCTTTTTATGAACTTTGGTAACTCCATCAAAAATAACCGGATCCCATTGATTTGTTTCTCCACCTATAAATCCATAAAACTTATCAAATCCTGAATTAGTTGGCCATCTAAAATATGGACCTGAAACTGAGACTTCCCAAGTTGCAGTTTCATGCCATTTACCAAAAGCAGCTGTACTATAACCATTTTGGCGCAACGTTTCAGCTACATATTTTGCATTATCTGGCCTAATTCCTTGGTTCCCTTGAAATCCAGTAGCAACTTCCATTACAGAACCTACATTTACATTGTGATGGTTTCTACCTGAAAGCAATGAGGCTCTAGTTGGAGAACATAAAGCTGTAGTATGAAAACGATTAAACCTAAGACCAGCATCAGCTAATCGATCAAAAGTTGGGGTCTCAATTGCCCCACCAAATGTGGTTGTTGCTCCAAAACCAATATCATCAATCATAACTAAAACAATATTTGGAGCACCTTCTGGTGCATTAATTTCAAATATGTCTGGCTTTGTAACTTTTCTAGCATCCATTTCAGTAACTGCTTCTAAATGTGGCGGTTGAATCGGAAGAATCTCCCTGTTCATTTTTTCCTGTGCAAATGTTGAAGCAACAGCAATAAACATCAATAATAAGATTGTTGAAAAACTTGTCTTCTGTTTCATTTCAATTACCTTTCTAAAGTTGATAAAATAGTTTTAATCATTTCAAATTTTAACATTATTAAATACAATTATTTTATGAGTTCAAATTCACCAGGTCTCCAGGTCTTGTCAAACCATGGTTCAAGAGGACCATATAGTCTAAAAATAGTATTCCACCCTTTAGTTGGGTTAGTTTGTATCCAATTATTTTCCATTCCTTGGGGAGACTTTGGTCCAATGAATATATCATATGAGCCATCTTTATTTTGCACTAGACCATCTTTGTTGCTGTCAATTCCAGGAAATCGTTCATCGGTTTGAAGCATAGCTCTTGTCTGGTTGTCATAAATTGTAAATGACCAGAAATCTATCATAGGAGCATTTGCTGGAATATTAACCTTGTAGGTTTTATTACCATCAAAAGTATTTCCGTCTTTGTCGGAATAGGCAACGGCATACTGCGATCCTTTTCCAATAAGTTTTAAGCTCATTGCAGGAGTAATACCGGTTGCATAAAAATGAAAAGCTCCTCTGGCATCTATAAGTCTAGTCCCTTCGTGTTCGAACAAATGACTTCTATATGCTAGTGGATTTATCCATTGACTATTTTCGTATAAGTACATATAGTCACTTCTTGGTTTAGCCATTTGTGTACGAACGATAGCTGCACCAATATTTGCTGCTTCTTCCAAAATCTTTTGCATTCGTTCATCTGGCTTAAATTCTTTCCCTTTTTGAATTCCTATTGCAGCTAAACTGCCCAGAATCTCCTTGCTTTCACCAAAGGATGGTTCAGATTGAACAACGGCATTCATCTCATTAAAAATATGTGCATCCATTCTGTGAATAGTATTATTAACTTTACCAGACATATTCACAAAGTTCATTGCCGGTGGATTGTCTTTTTGCGATAAAGGATAAATTTTAAATGTTGCTTTAGTTTCATCAATAGCTGGTTTAGGACTTCCATCTCTTTGGAAACCTCTCCAAATTACCCAATGTCCATGTGTGTTTGTTCTGGCCACATGATAACCTTCAGGAATATTACCTTCATAAGTTGAAGGAACAATTAAAAATTTTCCTCCTTTAGATTTATCAGGTCCTAAACGTCCAAAGTCAATTACATATTTAAACCAATGGTCATTAATAAAACCTAAAACATCGGGTGGAGTTTCTATCACCATTGGCTCATCGCCAACTTCCAACCAAGAAGCCATATAAACAGATGTTGTATTAGGTGTTAACCAAAATGCTTTTGAATCCATTAGTTGCTCAAATAAAAGAGCCGTTTTATTAGCTGGCCCAAACTCTTCAATTCCTCTTTTAAGACCTTCCATTGATGCAATGTGGATGCCATTAACATAAGCATTTACCGCATTGTGCAAATCAATGTAGTCATATACTTTATCCTCTGTTTCGGGCAGTGGAACGCCATCATAAAAATTCAATTCACCTAATGCGTTAGTGTGTAGGGTGTTTGGTGTTGAAATACCTTCTGGAATTTCTGTAGTCATTTTCATTTTTTCTTGTGCAAATAATCCTAAATTTATTCCAAACAAAATTGAAACAAATAAGAATAATATTTTTGTATTAAATTGCTTTTTCATATTATTTGTTTTTATTATTATTAAAAGATTTATTTTTTGTTACTATCATCTACTTTACTAACTCAAAATCATTTAACTGCCAAGTTTTGTTAAACCATGGTTCCAATGGTCCATAGGTACGAAACAAAACAAACCAAGCTTTACCAGGGACAGTTTGTATCCAATTCGCTTCATTACCCTTAGGTGCATTTGGACCAAAATACAAATCTATAGAACCATCTTTGTTATAAACCAACTTATCTTTTTGGCTATTCTTATTTGGGTAATCTTGGTCTGTTTGTAACATTGATCGTGTTTGTGGGTCATAAACAACTATTGACCAAAAATCCTTAGCAGGTACATTAGCTGGCATATTAAGTATATAATTCTTTTCACCAAGCAAAATATTTGCTTTGCTATCTCTAGTTCCAAAAGCATAATTTGATCCAACACCTGGAATTTCTAAAGCCATTGCTGGTGTGTTTACTGTTGCTGTATAAAAGAATAGAGTTCGTGCATCTAAGTTGCGCCCTTGATTTCCATCCCCATCTAACCAACGGTAGTCTTTACCAACAAAACCGGTGTACCATTGTTTTCCTTCATACAGATATGCATTTTTATCACGAGGTGCTAATCCAATACCTCTTGCAGTTGCATTACCAACTTTGATAGCATCTTGAAGTGTTTTTTTCATTCTTGCATCTGGAGCAAAAGGTTTACCTTTTATAATTCCAATTGCAGCAACTTGTCCACGTAATTCTGGATCTATAAAACTAATTGGCTCTTTCTGAATTACTGAGTTCAGTTCTTCGTAAAACTCATAATTGTTTGCATGAATAGTATTAAATTCTTTTCCTGAACCATTTATAAAAACCATATCTGCTGGATTATTAGCATCTTTTAGTGGGTATATTTTTAATCCTTCTTTCCACATTTTTGCAGCCGCGTCTGGTTTGCCATCAACTAAAAATCCACGAAGGATTAACCAGTTTGAGTAACTTCTTGATTGAGCAATCCATACATCCTGAATCGTTCCACCAACTTTTACTTTTACTGAGCTGTTGTCTTTAAAAGAATTTGGTGTTGGTTTTAATTCACCATCATAATCAGGAGGTAAAATTATATACATTCCACCTTTTTTTCGGTCAGGACCTGGTGCTCCCATATCTACAACAAATCTAAAAAAGGCATCGTTTACGGTGCCAGGTCCAGCACCAGCTGGTACTTCAACAACTGTAGCTCCATCTCTTTCTAAATCCAAAATAGCTGAGGCGTATACAGTACTAGCATTGCCTGTTAAAAAAAGAGAATTTGCATCCATTAAATTATCCATAACAACCACTTTGTTGTATGTATCTAGCCCCATCTCACGCATGCCTAAACGCATCCCTTCAATAGACGTAGCCGGAATGAAATTTAGAAACACATCTATGCCACGAATAAAATCTAGATTATCGTAAACTTTTTCTAATGTTTGTGCTGTTGGCATTCCATCGTAAAACTCAAGTTCTCCAATTCTAGTTTCAACTTTATCAGGAGTCATTATTTGTTCTGGAATTTTATTGTTATAGCCCTTAGTTGCTTGTGCAGATAGGTTACTGAATGTAATAGCAATAATTAAAAATGCTATTAATGATATTGTTTTAATTTTCATTTTTCATCTCCGATTTAATTAAATTTCTCACTCCCAACAATTTACGTTGTTGTTGGAAATAACAGTTTTTCTAAAAAAATATTATAAATTTATTTGCTTTCAGCTTCTCTTTTTTCCAATACTTCATCGAGCAATGGTAATGCAGCACTAACTTGAACATCTATTACCAATTGAATTTGTTGGTCAAGCTGAATATATTTTGCTGCTGTAAATGCGCCCAATTTATCTTTAACATCATCGTAAAAATCCTTTTTAAGCTCCAATCTATCTTCAAAATATTCGAATGCTTTGCCCATAATATCATCAGCTTTTTTGTTTGAAACATTAGGATAGTTTTCTGCAAATTCTTTTATGTAGTCTATTCGTTTACTGGCAAGTTTGTCCATTTCAAGTTCGTAATCTCTATATAAGTCCCAGAATAATTTGGAATCATTTTCAGTAAATTGCATTGTTTCAGTAATTATTAGCTTCTTTTCAGTTTTCATATCTGACTTTAAAAGTTCGATATAACTATTAAGATCTTGTGCAAACATTGATACAACTGTTACAAAAAATATTAAGATTGTTTTTTTCATTACTCGTTTTTCCTTTTAGTTTATACTTAAATAATTTTTAATTTTTGAAAAATTTTCACAGCTAAATATGTTAATGCTTTTTACTCTATCAGTTATTATTAGAGATTGCTTTTCACACAAAGTTTGAATTGCACCAGAAAGAAGAGTAAAGCTGTTACTTTCTAATAGTGTTTTTGCTTCTTTCTCTGATTTTAAGGAAAATAAAAGTTGGTAGACCTCTTCATCCTCAGTTACAACTTCGAAATTATAATGATTATTCTCTATTGTTTCCTGAAAATATACTATAGATTGTCTTAGTTCTATCTTTTTGCCAAATGCAGGTGTAATTGCTATCTCTAAATTTATCATTTGTCTTTCTCTGATTCTACTATTAATGATTTGATAAAGAAATAAAACCTACAATTACAATGCCACATTGGGATTTTTTGTTAACTTGTTGTTTTGTAGTGTTTTAGATAAACGGACTTTTGGTTGGTTTGCTTTTTTGATCGTTATATGTACTGAATGTCATTATATATAACGATTTACTTGATAGCCCTTAAATTTGCATTAGATATTGGAAGTCATTGCGAGGAGTTTTATCCCGAAGCAATCTGTGTTAGATTGCTTCATCCAAGAAAAAGACTTGGATTCGCAATGACACAAAATTCGAAAATTTGATTACATTTTATGGCTGAGTTCTAATAATAATAGCATTATTTAATCATGCAATAATTACGCAGATTGACTGCTACGCTAATCAATCTACGTTACAACTTGTAACACAGATTGATTAATCCATTTATTGGACGGTCAATCTGTGAATATTAAAGAAATTTGCTGAGTTAATTAGAACTCAGCCCTTTCTACATATCATGATTTATTTTAACTTGGTCTCTGTATCTGAAGCTTTCTCATTCGTGAACGTAGGGTTTCTGGATGCATATCAAGAATAAGTGCTGCCCCTTTTGCTCCATCTACTCGCCAATAAGTTTTTTCTAAAATTGAAATTATATATTTTTTCTCAAATTCCTTTAGAGAAAGAAAGTCTTTTTCAATTTCGTTATCCTTTTTATTTGTTAACTTCTCAACATCAAGCTTTGAGGTGGTTGAAATGATAAACGCTCTTTCTATAATATTTTCAAGTTCTCTTACATTTCCTGGCCAAGAATATTGCATTAGTTCTTGCATAGATCTCTTGGGAATGTTTTTAATGCTTTTTCCAAATTTTTTATTATACTTATCAACAAAATGTTTAACTAATAATGGAATGTCTGAAACTCTTTCACGCAATGGGGCAATTGATATTGGATAAACATTTAGTCTGTAATATAAGTCATCTCTAAACATTTTATTTTCAACCTCTTCTTCCAAAATCCTGTTGGTTGCAGCAATAACTCGCACATCAACTTTTAATGTTTTTGCTCCACCTATTCTTTCAAAAGTACCCTCCTGTAAAACTCTCAATAATTTTGCTTGTAGATTGTAAGGCAACTCACCAATTTCATCAAGAAATAGAGTTCCAGAATTTGCGAGTTCAAACTTTCCAATTTGCTTAGATATCGCTCCAGTAAAAGAACCTTTTTCATGTCCAAAGAGTTCACTTTCAAATAAGTTTGATGGAATAGATGCACAGTTAACAGTTACTAAGGGCTTTTTATTTCTATTACTTGACGAATGTATTGCCCGTGCAAACAGCTCCTTTCCTGTTCCGGTTTCACCCTCAAGCAAAACCGTTGTATCCAATGGTGCCACTTGATCAACACGGTTCAGAGTATGTTTAAGAGTTTCATGTTCACCAATAATTTCATCAAAATTATGGCTCTTATTTAACTCTTGCTTCAAATAAATATTTTCAACTTCTAGTTGGCTTTTTAATTTCTCAATTTCTTCTAACTGTTTTTCTACGAGACGTTGAGATTCCTTTAATTTACTAATGTTAATAGTCATGCCTATTAGAAATTTTTCTCCATCAATAGTAGTTAGACTTCCACTACTTATATGAGGAATTTTTTTACCCGATTTTGTTACTACTACAGACTCAACTGTTTGTTCACTTCCCTCATTCATTACTTTCAAAAATGTATTAAAAACTTTTTCTTTATATTCTTCGGCATGGAAGTCTAATGTAAACTTACCATATAGTTCGTCCGCAGAATAGCCAAGTACCTCTTCAACATTTTTGCTCCATCGCTTCATCTTTCCTTCAGCATCAAAAATATAAGCTAACTGAGGCATACTATCCAAGATACTATCTGCCCAAAGTTTTTCTTTTGCAGTCTCCTCCAAAATAATTTTTCGGTTCAGAACATTCGCAATTAAGTTGCCAATAATTATAATATGAGTAATAGTATGTTCAGACCACTCTCGTTGCTTGCTAATTGTAGATAAGGAGAGCCCATACATAACTTCGCTATTTACAACTAATGGAATAGCCAGAAGAGATTTTATTCCACTTTTAATAAATGCATCTCTATCTTCAACAGCTTCTACTGGTAACTCTTCTGGCAAGCTAAAGACAACTCTTTCACCATTATTTATGGAATTAAAAATATAGGAGAATGAACTGTTTCCAATGGACTGAATTTGAGGTATGGTTACGTTTGGATCTGCATAATAATGGGAAACTACAATTTTACTCTCTTTGGTATCTAACTTACCAACATGGCACCTATCAGCATTAAAAAATTCCGCTAACAATTTCATGCTCTTTACAATCTCATTATCAATTGCTTCACATGGAAGGTTTACAAGTTTTGATGAAAGTAAGCCGAGTAGCTCTTCAAAACGAAGATGTTCCTCTAAAGCTAGTGAATAGCCTTTGTTAAAATTTGGTTTGTTTTCTGTGGTCATAAAGTTTTCAAAATAATATCATTAAATATAATGATTTTTAATCAACTTAAAAAGATTGAAAAATCGAACAGGTAACCTCTTTTTTTTTTAACTTCCAATTGTGTAATAATAAATGATTGGCAAAATGCGATTTAATATTAGAAGAAAACTATTTCTATTTTTTGTTCTTCCTGGGATTCTATTCTTTTCCTTTTATATAGCCTATACCATTTTTAACACAGAAAAAATTATGTATTCTTTACATCAAAAGAATTATGCCGATTTAGTTAGTGGGTATGCTAGTGTAGCTGATATTGTTCTTTCAAATAGATCAAAAGATGCTTATAACACGGCTAAAATAATAGAAAAATTTACTGATCTTACAGAGAATGAAATTTATAGTTTATTAGCAGTAAATGCAGCTAGTGCACAAATTGTTTTTGGTTCAACTATAGCATTTGAGCCTTATGCTTATAAAAGTGATGTAAAATTCTACGCACCTTTTGTTTATAAAACTGCCAATGGATTAGATAGTACACTTATTAGTTTTGATTATACTTCTTCCAATCTAGACTGGTATTATATTCCTATGAAAACAGAAAAGCCTCATTGGAGTGAACCTTATTATTCTGATGTAATTAATAATATAAAACTGGTTTCCTATTCTGTTCCATTTTTTAGAGGCGGTAAGTTTACTGGGGTTGTTACAATTGATTTTGCTCTTGAACCACTAAATGATATATTTAGAGAAATTTTCAAACACCAGTCAGCACAATTTTCAATAATATCAGAGAAAGGAAAATACATTTCTAATCAAAACTCAGAAAAGATACTTGAAAAAAGCATCTTTGATGAGAGTGTCGTAAATATTTCCAAAGAATATAGGGAGAAAATTGGAAAGGCAATGATATCTCAAAAGTCAGGATTCTTGAAGTTGACCGATCCTAAAAATAATAATATTGTTTGGGGCTATTATTCACCAATCCCTACTCCTAACTGGAGTATTTCTGTTATTGTTAATGAAAATGAAATAAATGGACCTATTAAAAAAGTATTTTTAGAATCAATTATTCTCTTAGGAGTTGCCGTTTTTATTGCAATTATTTTATTAGCTTTTGTTATCAATAGAGGTCTAAAACCTCTTAAAAAATTACAAGATTTTTCAAAAGAAATTAGAGATGGAAATTACAACGCAAGAATATCATTAAAGGCAAATGATGAAATTTCCGATTTGGCAAATGACTTGAACATTATGGGTCAGCAACTTGAAAAAAGGGAAAAAGAATTACAAGAGATAAATACAATCTTGGAACAAAAAGTTGAGCGAAGAACTGTAGAATTGCAAAGTGCAAAAGAATCAACCGATAGAATTATTGATACTTCTCCGATGCCTATTGCTATTACTGATAAAATTAGTGGTGAGGTTATTAGAGCAAACATGGCATTAGCAGAATTTCATAAAATTTCACTTGCAGAAGTTTATAAAACAACAACCCCTGATTGGTATTGGGCTAATTCTGTAAGAGATTCTATATTAGTTGCTATTAAGGAGAATGGGAAACTTATAAATTTTGAAATAGAAGCAAAAAGATATGGGACCTCAGAAAAAAGATGGGCTTTGCTCTCAATATTTCCTATCCAATATTTAAATAGAGATGCTTTCATTGTTGTAATGAGTGATATAACAGAAATGAAGGAAGCAAATATAAAAATTAACTCTCAAAATTTAGAGATTTCAGAGCGAAATAAATATATTTCAGATAGTATTAATTATGCACAAAGAATCCAAAATTCAATTCTTCCAAGTGATTTATATTTTGATAAACTATTTCCAAATTATTTTTTAATATTTAGGCCAAAAGATATTGTAAGTGGAGACTTTTATTGGGTGAGCAAAGTTGGAAGTAAAAAGATTGTTGCAGCAGTTGATTGTACTGGGCACGGAGTTCCTGGCGCATTAATGTCAATGATTGGTAATACACTATTAAATGAAATTGTTAATTTTGGTAAAGAAACTAACCCAGCAGAAATTTTGAACAAACTAAACAGACGTATAATTGAAGACTTACATAAAGATATAGACCAAGGCACTTACGATGGAATGGATGCAGCCATTTGCGTTATTGATGAAGAGAGTAAAATATTAGAATATTCTGGTGCCTACCGCCCGTTGAACTACTTTAAAGATGGTGAGTTTTTTGAAATTAAGGGAGATAGAAAATCGATTGGGGATATTAAGAAAGAGAAAATTAATTTTACTTCCAAAACAATTGAACTAAATGATTCTGTTGTCTTTTATCTTTATAGCGATGGATATGTTGATCAGCATAATGAAGAAAATAAAAAGTTTGGTTCCAAACGGTTTAAAGAGTTGCTATCAAATATTCACTCAAGTGATACTGAAGAACAAAAAGGTATTCTATTGGATGAATTAAAATCACACAGAGGAAATGAAGTTCAAAGAGATGATATAACAATTCTTGGAATTAGACCAATGTTAACAATACAAAATTTAGATGAAGTATTATTTAAATTTAATGGCGAGTTTACACATTCAAAAATTATTGAAATTGGGGAAGAGATAGAAGAAAAATTGGGGAAACGATTTGATAGTAAAATATTTCGTACAATTCATTTCTGCGGAAATGAATTAATGCAAAATATAGGATTCTACTCCAAAGAAATAAAAGAGAGTGGAATTGGTAGTTATAGCATTGAGTTTAACCACTCGGATAATAATATCACACTTGTTTGCAGTAACAATTCCACTGCTGATAGTATTAAAGATTTCACAAACCGACTTGACGGTTATAATTCTCTTAACCAAGATGAGCTGAAATCACTCTACAAAGAGAAGCTAAAATCCGAATCTCACGAAGGAAGCAAAGGTGGTGGAATTGGCTTAATTCAGATTTTACGAAAAACTAAAAACAAGATTGATTATATTACTAAAATAGAAAACGACAATTTGTCTTTAATTACTTTGAAGATAATAATAAAAACACAATAGCTCTGTCATTCCCGAATGTTGTTATCGGGAATCTCATAAAACAAAAAAAAGAAAGTCATTACAAGAGAGTGAATACGACCGAAGTAATCTGTAAAAAATGCAAGCACTTAGGGTTCGTGATAATCTTTGGTAGATTGCTTCGCAAAGAACGCTCGCAATGACTTAGTACTTTAATACGGAGAAATAATGGAAAATCTTTTAATTGAAAAAACAAAAAACACTCTCGGAGTTTCATTTGATGTAACTACAGGTGAGTTTAAAATGAGTGGCTCTTCCTTTCCCGAAAATGCACTCGATTTTTTTACACCAGTGATCTCTTGGGCTCAAAACTTTATGCTTGAAAAAACCGAAAAAGTAAAAGCAACCTTTGATTTTGAATACTTGAATTCGAGTTCAATCAAATTTATATCTGATATTATTGATAAACTTCAATTTTATACGAATAGTGGTGGCGAAGTTGAAATGAATTGGTACTATGACGAAGATGATGACGATATGCTCGAAATGGGCGAAGAGTTTAAGGAAGATGTAGATTTTACATTTAATTTTTTAGCTAAGTGAGGAGTGATATGTCAGAATTAGATGAAAGCAAGCAAGTATTCAAAGAATATTATGAATTGTTAGATAAAGCAAATGAAGTAAAAAGTAATCCGGAAATGCCACAAAGAGCCGTTATGATTGCCTATATGCAATTGGCAGAGGGTTTTGAAAAACTACTTAAAACATCTGTCCGCATAGCTAAAATGGGAGATAAGGCTCAGATGAAACTCTTTCGCTACAAAGAGTTAATGGATACACTAAGAAATTTTGAAGAGTAATAACTTCTATAAATTAAATAATTAAAGAGCTGTCATTGCGAGGAGTTCGGTATTTCACGAACGACGTGGCAATCTTCAATAGATTGCTTCATCCCATAAAGCGGGATTCGCAATGACATTTTACTTAGTTTTAACATTCTTTTGGAAAGTAGATTATGAACCAAACCGAATTAAATCAACTACAGCAAGAAGTATCAGAGCATCTCTGGAAAGGTCGTTTTAGGATGGCTCTACCTTTGGCAAAAAAATTATTTGAGTTAAAACGTGATAATAGTGAAGCAGCTATTAGCTATGCATGGGCACTACTTGAAAATGGTGACCCAAACAATGCGGCTAAATTAACACAACTATCTGAACAACTTGCTAATGATACTCTCATTTCAAAAATGTAT
This sequence comes from uncultured Melioribacteraceae bacterium, assembly GCA_965370315.1. Classification (GTDB taxonomy): domain Bacteria; phylum Bacteroidota; class Ignavibacteria; order Ignavibacteriales; family Melioribacteraceae; genus 1-14-2-50-31-20. The sequence continues at coordinate 8,706 of CBDUTO010000054.1, read as the reverse complement.
CGTGGATACTTACAAATGCGACTTAGCAGTTTTGAAGGTGCCATCTACGATTTTAATATGACCGAGGGAAAACAGAAAGAGTTCCTTGCATGGACATATCTCAACAAAGCTAAATCCCTAGCAAGCATTGGCGAAACTGCAAAAGCACTCAATGTATATGACCTTGCAATAATGATCGACAATAATGCAAATCCAGAATGGAAGAAAACCCGTAAGTTTTTAGTCACTTTAAATAAAATTAAAAAGAGTGCAAACCCTATCTCTATTGAGAGTGCAGAAAAGCTCATTGAACTTTCAAAAGAATCGTTAGATATTAAGGAATATTGGTTTGCACTAAATGTATCAAAATTATTAATTAAAAATAATTCAATATTAAGTTCTCATCCAGAGATTGAACTAATTGAACTTGAAGCAATGATTCGCTTAAATCAATTAGAACCATCAAAAGAAAAAATCGAATTTCTTAAAGAGAAGTTCTCAGAGAATGATAAATTTAATTCCCTCGAAAATATGTTGAACCGTATTGAAGCACTTGATACTATTGACTTTAATGCAAGCACTGATTCGACTGAAGAATTACAAAAGGAAACAAAAGAGTTTTTCCCCAATAAATCAGCAGACGTTTTTGAGGTTGGTATTTTTGATGGGAACGTAGATGTCGATAATCCAACTTATTATTCATCTATTTCATTACAAGAAATTACAAATATTGGAATGCGATTTGTTTTCAATAACCCATTCTATCAAAAAGAAGATAAAATTCATAATATATTTATAGCATGGTATCTTGATGATGATTTGGTTGACCAATCTACAATTAAATTAAATGTCCCAAAAGATTGGGATGCAATGGTGGTAAAGGAATTCAGCAATACCAAGAATAATCATCTATGGCAACAAGGCAATGTAAGACTTGAAGTTTTCATTAATAGAGAGCCAGTTTTAACAAAGCATTTCATTGTTGGAAATCAAACTATTTTGGAAGAAACAATTATCAAAAAAGTAGATAGCACTTCCCCCGAAAGTGAATCTGTAACTTTAGAATCTGTTTTAGAAGAACTGAATATAATTATTGGATTAGAAAATGTAAAAAAAACTGTCCGAGATGTAATTGATTATTTAGAGTTTATGCAGGAAAGGAAATCACAAGGATTAGAAGCTGACAGTGGCATTGTTATTAATGCATCATTTCTTGGCAATCCTGGAACCGGCAAAACAACTGTTGCAAGACTAATGGGGAAAATATACAAAGCACTCGGACTTTTACCCGAAGGGAAAGTAATTGAAGTTGACCGAGCAGCCCTTGTTGGGCAATACGTAGGTGAGACAGCGCAGAAAACGGATAAGATAATTGAAGAGGCCATTGGAAATGTTCTCTTTATTGATGAAGCTTATACTCTAACTCCTCCCGGAAAAGAGAATGATTTTGGAACAGAAGCCATTGAAATATTACTTAAAAGAATGGAAGATAAAAAAGATCAATTTTTTGTTATAGTTGCTGGATATCCGAATGAAATGCAAAGCTTTTTCAACTCCAATCCTGGCTTAAAATCTCGCTTCACACATAATTTTGAATTTGAAGATTATCAACCTGATGAACTCTTCAAAATTTTTATGCTACTAGCAAAGCAAGGTGAATACAGATTAAATAATGATGCTGGAAAGATACTTAATAAGGCATTTATTAATTTATACAGAAACCGTGATGATACTTTTGGAAATGAGCGTGAAGTCCGCCGAATTTTTGAAGAAGCAAAAATGTGTTTAAGCAAGAGGTATTTGAAAACTCCTAAACACGAAAAGACTAAAGAGAAATTAGTTACAATTACTGCAGAAGATATTTCAGAAACCTTAGCACCAGTGCAAAAGAAAAGTGAGGTCGTAATTCCAATAAATGAAGAGATGCTATCAGAAGCATTAATGGAATTGGATAAACTTACTGGACTTACTTCTATTCAAACAGAAGTTCGGGAGATGGTAAAACTAGCTCGATATTACCACAGTATAAATGAACGGTTAAGTGATAAATTCAATTCACACATTGTATTTCTTGGTAATCCAGGCACTGGCAAAACAACCGTTGCTCGTATAATTGTACAAATTTATGCTGCACTTGGAATTTTACCAAAAGGACATTTAGTTGAAGCCGATAGACAAGGATTGGTCGCAGCACACATAGGTGGCACTGCTGAAAAGACTAAAACTGCTATTGATAAATCAATGGGTGGAGTTCTCTTTATTGATGAAGCGTACACCCTCGTTAAAGAAGGCAACTCAAGTGATTTTGGACAGGAAGCAATTGACACACTTTTAAAACGGATGGAAGATGACAGAGGAAAGTTTATTGTGATCGCTGCTGGATACACTAATGAAATGAATAGTTTCTTAGAAAGTAATCCAGGAATGAAATCACGTTTTAACAAAGTATTCCATTTTGAAGATTATACGCCAGATGAATTATTAGAGATTTTTAGAAGAATTTCTAAATCAAATAAGCTTCAATTGGATAGTGATGCCAATAACGAGTTGCTAAAACATTTTCAAAAAATATATAGAGAAAGAGATAAACACTTTGGTAATGCTCGTATTGTACGGAATCTGTTTGACTCAATGAATAAGCAACGTGAGTTAAAGCTGAGTGCTGGAGCTGAAAATATTGATAACTCAAAAATTAGTGCTACTGATATTATAGGTGTTACTAAAATAAGTGAAGCTAAAGAAGAGGTCGCGGTTGTTGGGGATAAAGAAAAACTTAAGGAATACTTGGCTGAGTTAAATAAACTTTCTGGTCTTGATTCAGTTAAAGAGAATGTCGCAAATCTAGTGAGCAGTTTAAAAATTGCAAAAGAAAGAAAAGAGCGTGGAATGAAAGTAATCCAGAAGCATTTGCACTCAGTGTTTATAGGGAATCCTGGAACTGGGAAAACGACAATTGCTCGGTTGCTAAGTAAAATATTTAAAGAACTCGGAGTTTTATCCAAAGGTCATTTAGTTGAAGTTGACCGTGCACAGTTGGTTGCTGGATACTCTGGGCAAACAGCAATAAAGACAAACGAAGTAATTCAAAAAGCAATGGGTGGCACTCTATTTATTGATGAAGCCTATACATTATCGCGTGGTGGTAATGATTTTGGACAAGAGGCTATTGATACTTTGCTAAAACAAATGGAAGATAATGCTGGTAAGTTTATTGTAATTATTGCTGGATATACAAATGAAATGCATCAGTTCTTGGAGTCTAATCCTGGATTAACGTCACGCTTTACACAAAATTTTAATTTTGAAGATTATAACCCTAATCAGCTTGTAACCATTGCTCAGAGCATGGCAAAATCTAACGGTTATAATTTCACAACAGATTCTTTAGAAATTCTCAAAAGTAAATTCACATCACTTTATGAAATACGAGATAAAAATTTTGGAAATGCACGCACCGCACGAAATCTCTTTTTAGAAATAATTAGTGCTCAAGAGAAGAGACTCGCAAGTTTACTTGATTATAGTGATAAGGATTTATCCATTTTAACAATTGAGGATATTCCAAAATAAGATTTAAGCAATAGTGTTGATTAGAGAGTGTTTTGTAATTTAAACAAGAAATGGGAGTCTCTCTTAAATTTATTTCCAATATGTCCCATAGCTTTTGAAGACATACAATAATCACAAGAGATAATAGAAGTGATAACGATATTGGGCAAGCAATTTTCTTTTCTCAAGAGAGTGAGTTTTGGGAAAATCTAGTTAAAAGCCCTACCAACCTGAGACAAAACTTTGAAACTATTTTAAAATAAATACAAGAATAAAAGTCTGAAGCTTAATCAATGTGAAATTGTCTTCTCTGCCTTGGAAATGATTCAAGTGTGTAAAATGGAATATTTTTATTATTATCTTTTCACTTAGGCTTTATACATGAAAACTTTTAGAATTAGATTATAGTAGAAATTATTTCACTTATACTAGAAAATTTTTATAATTTATAGTATAATTAATAATATTATGAAAGTTTTAGAATGAATAAACTACCCGAACCATCCGTAGAGACACCGACATTAGCAGAGTTAAGAAATTATTTAGAAAAGTTAAATTCAGATAGTCTGCCCCGATGGGGCAAAATGGATAGTTCTGAAATGTGTAAACATTGTAATAATTTTATTAGTCTATATCTCGGTGAGCAAACTGTACCAGTATATATACGAATAATTGCCCGATTATTTGGTGGTATATTTCTGAAGAGATTACTTAAAAAATCACCGACTGAAACACCTAAAAACTTAAATACCTTGCCCTCAATTAGAGTTAGAAAAGAAAAACTAGATTTTAACAGTGAGCGTTCAGTGTTACTGGAATCTCTAATTAAAATTGAAACAATCAATGGAATAATAAAACATCCATTGTACGGGCCAATGGAAGCGGAAGATATTCTCTCTTTGATTAGGCATCATACGGCTCATCATTTGAATCAATTTGATTTATTACCAAACTCGAATAGTTAAATTTAAACTACACACCATGACTTTGGAATATTTATTACATATCATATTCTAAATGTTTAGGATGTTGTGGCTATCCAAAATTCTATCTGAGAAAAAACATCATATAGACTATTTCCAACTTAAATGTATTGAAGTTTAGAAGAAATTTGGTTGATCAAAATTATTCCTTTTGCAATTTCATCACTACTATTATGACATAATAAAATCATATGAAACTGTTATATTTGTGTATGAAAAATAAAAAAACAAACAATAGAAAATCTGATGATCCACTTTATAAAATAGGAAGTCAGATAAAGTATAGGACGATTGCAATTAGTCAAATTGGGGTAATCAAGGAGATACGAGAAAATGCAAATGGTGTAAATATATTTATTGTAGAGAGAGAAAGTAGAAAAGGCAAGTTTGACTACGAAGTTTGTGAGAAAGAGATTGTAGAAATTTATAAAGGTAGTATTTTAACTAAAGGAAGGAAAATATCAGATTCTTCTTTTGAGGGTAAGCATGTAAAAGTGTGGAAAGCCACATTGAGCAAAAAAGGGAAAGTGCCGCAATATAAACAAGGAAAGTTTATTGGAGAGTTTAAATCCATTGGGGAAGCAAGTGCATCTACTGGAGTTTCGAGGGATAATATTTTTAAATGTTGCTTTGAAGATATAGATGGGTATGATAAATATATTTTTAGATTTGTCAACGAAATTGAAAAGAGAAGCTATTTTGCAGAAAGAGAAAGCAAAAAAGAAATTATCCATAAATATGGGTTGGATTTAAGATATTTAGCTACATACATGACACATAATGATGCTGCTGAAGCCACTAATTGCACTGTTTTAGAAATAGAATTAGCATTAGATACTAAAGGTCACACTGCTGCTGGGTTTGTATGGCGTACTATCAAAAGATTTAGGGCAAAATAACTACTGACAAAGACAAAAATAACTGAGCAAAATGATTTCTTTGCGAAATAATTAAAATAAGCACTTGAACGATTGAGGGAAAGAAACGATTATGAAAGTGAAGTTAAGCTATTTCCACAAGTTTAACTTTGCTTGAATGCTTTGGCTTAGGGATTGCAGCGGGATGAGTGTTTCTTCAACGAGTGGAGCGTGAGGCCCGTTTGAAGCCTCAAAGAGATTCAAAGATTCAAAGAGATTCAAAGAGATTCAAAGATTCAAAGAGATTCAAAGAGATTCAAAGATTCAAAGATTCAAAGATTCAAAGATTCAAAGATTCAAAAGGTAGAATATTTATTTCTTGACTCCAAACGATTGCACTTTTTAAAACAGGTTGGTTCTATCAATACCAAGAATTGCGGCTGTTCCTTGTCTTTTTGAGGAAAGAGAAGTTGTAGCAACAAATTAATTGTCATGGTTTGTCATTGTGACTGCCTCACTATTATAATACTATACCGATGAGGTTTTTAATAAGCACAAACTCTTAAATAAGTTATATCATCCAAAATTTCTAGGGATTATTAAAATAGGCTTCAACTCTAACTTTTACATTTTCCTCTAAATTCCGATAGAAAAAACTATAATCATATGCATGATAGACACCTTTAGGAAAAAAATTCGTTGGACTATAAAAATCATCTGGTGATGGTGTTGCTGCAATTAACGCTCCATTTTCATCAATCTGAGCACTAGAATAATTTATTATTTCTCGTTCAATTTGATGGTTATCATTAAAAAACACTGCCCCTTTATTTAATTGTTTTTTAGCCAAATCAGTACTTGTTGACCAACTAAGTGGATTAACACAATTTGCACCAGGCATTAACACCGGGGAACCAGTTGCATCTACTGATTGAGTATTGTATGTGATGATAACACCAACATCATCAGCTTTCTGAGCAATTTTTAACCATTTATAATTTTCCAACTCTTCATCAGTTACAGAAAAACCAATAATATAAGCCGCTATTAATTTATCTAAAAGTAATTTATCATCAAAAATGTCTTTCATCAAACAGGCAATCATATCGCTACCTTGACTATGACCAGCTAAAATAAAAGGTCTTCCATTGTTATAATGTTCAAGATAATAATTAAATGCACTTTTAACATCATTATAGCCAATTGATAAATATGATTCAGATTCTTCTGATGATAAGGATAAAACTGCGATTGAAACTTGTCGGTAATAAGGGGCAAAAAGATTTGTTGAACTACTGTAAACACCAGAGTGTTCAGTAAAAACACCTTTTGCTTTTGATTTTAAATCTAAATCTGAGAGTTCCATGTTTTTGGGAGTTTTACTAAAATCAACAGTTGGATAGACATAAAAAAGATCCACATCATGGATTTGTTCATCACTTTCTCTTGATATCCAGTTTTCTAATTGCGAATAATCAACTCTATTATCAGCTTGTGGTTGAGCAACACAAGAGCTTGAAATAAAACAGAGGGGAAATATTACAAAAATGTAGTGATTAAATGTAAGATAATTTCGCATAATTAATCCTTATTTCATTAAGGGGTTTCCCAATTCTTTTTAGAATTGGGAAACCCCATGTAGTAATTATTTTAGTAACAAAGCTTTTTTAGTTGATTGGAAATTCTGGTTTGTTTCAAGTCCAACGCTTGAAATATTTATAATATATACACCACTTGCAAAGTTACTTGCATTCCACTTAATTTCATGAATTCCACTAGCCATATTTGCACTAACTAATGTTTCAACAACTTCACCAACTAAATTTATAATTTCAAGTTTCACATAACTTCTCTCTGGAAGAGCATATTTTATGGAAGTACTCGGATTAAATGGATTAGGATAATTTTGAGCTAACTCAAATTTTTCAGGTAATCCAAACTCATCTTTTGCAATATCAGTAATTTGAAGTTTGCCCCCTTCTGTTAAAGTATCATATTTTGTTACTTCGTATGTAACACACCACACATTTTGATCTTTGGCATTTTCTGGTATCCACCAATTGTCAAGACCATCAACTCTTTGAAGCCAATGTACATTATAGTTTATTTTAGAAGCATCACCTACTAAGACTGCTTTATTAAGATTTGAAATTGCTTTAATTTCATTTCCAACACTTGTTGTTGTTGTTGTAGATGTTTCAATTCTGCCTTTACCAGAAATTTCTAGAACCTTGGCAAAAGTGTAACTAGCACTTAGAGTTCCACTCCATTTATTAGAAACAGTATTACTTTGTTCAACTTCAATGGTGGTTGAAGCAGTATTATCATCAGTACACGATACACTACTTGCTCCTATTTCCTTGGTTTGATAAGCTGCGAAGCTAATATCACGTTTATAGAAAGTTTCAGGATCTCCACTGTCAAGACCTTCTGCCAATTCAGGGGTTTCTGAATCAATCTGAGGTTTGGTCATATAATAATATGTATACTGATATAGTGAATTATCATTTACATCATAAACGTCATATTTTGTTTTCATAATAACAGGTTTTAATACAAAATAATAGCCCTTTGATTCTTCTTCAGAATGAACAGACATTGTATTTTTTATGGTAGTTGAATATTCACTACTATTTTTTCTGGCAAATGCACCCTCTAATGAAGCACTAAATTTCTTTTTCAGTTTAACTTTTATTTTTGCAGTAAATCCAAATTTTGTTTCCTTTTCAGTAGTTGTACTAGTTGAAGTTGAAAATTCTAATTCAGAAATTGGTTTATTTTCTCTCAAAAACGCAGCTTCTCCGCTTAGTTCCTGGGCATTATTTGCATAAAATGGTGGAGGTCCTTCAATATAACCTATATATTGAGTGTTCTCATCATCAGATAAAACTACCGATTCAGCATCCGCATAATTATATACTAGTCTGTCGGTTTCAACCCAACCACTATTTAATGGATGCTGAGTCGTGTTATCACCACGATATACAAGACACATAAATTGTCTCATATCTTCACCATCAGGGTATGGATAAACTACGGCTGTCAGATTAACACCATGAGATGCCCATCCATAATTTTGCTTAAACATATTATCTTCAGCTTTTCTCCAAGCATCATTATTGATTTGTTCATATCTTTTTATTCGATATCTAGTGTGATAATTATCTTGATCATCTTTTTTTAGAAAAGCTTGAACACATCTTCCAGCACTTTTGGTATCGCCATTAACAGAACCAGCTGAAAGAGCAATTGAATTATAATCTGAGGCACTGCTTATAAGATTTTCTGGCTAAGTTCTAATTAACATTGCATTACCCTTAAACTGCAAAAATATTTGA
>CBDUTO010000053.1:0-27199 GCA_965370315.1 uncultured Melioribacteraceae bacterium | reverse complement strand
TCTGCCTTACCAGTTCGGGGTACCACATCATTCTTAAAATCCTTAATAGTTTCTTCATATGTAGTTAAAGCGTTTTTCAGTTCCCCTATGGCTCGAAAATTTTCTGCAATGATACAATGTGGAACGGCATCTTCCGGATAGATGTAAATTGCTTCTTGTGCAAAATAGTTTGATTCCCTTATCATATTAATTATTCTATAACATCCTGCGATATCACATAAGGATTTGCATAAATGCTCTGCCTCACTATTAAAATCTTGATATTTTATTAGTTTCAATATTTCATTTTCGGCTCTACCTATCTGTTTTTTATAGATTTGATCTTTCAACCATGTAAACTGTTTATTTATTACATTATTTTCATCAAAAAAATTTTGAACATTGACAATTTTAATCCGTTTGTCTTTTTTCCTTTCTCCAATCCTGTGGCTTTTTCCCTTAAAATTACGAATCAATTTGTTACATTTTGATTGAAAACTACTATCTTCTTTTAAAAAATTTATATTGTCAGTTTCAAAATTATCCCAATCTCTATTATTTGCTATTTGCGTAATTGAAAGGCTATTAAAGACCATTTTTCTTAGATTTGCAAGAAAAATTGCTGGTTTTCCAATTTGTAATCCTTTTAGTTCAGCTGCATGTTTTAAAATTGCATTGTCGATAGCTTTGTAATCATGCGAAAGTAATGCTAAAACAAAATCGGAAAAAATACCGCAGTCAGTAAATGTTTTATCAAGCAAGTCTATGTTTAATACTTCACTATTCTTTAGAGAAAGGATGTTCTTTTTAAATTCATTACGCACTGTAATAATAATTTGATTTGATTTTGTGAGATTCTCGTACCACTTAGTTAGAGTTATATTACCAATGGATGTTGCAATTTGCTGAGCAGAATGAGGGTCAAATTCAGTAGGAATTTTGGTAGCAAAAACCCTATTACGAACAAAAGTTTCAATTTCACTTTTCACAAAAATGGATTCTAATAATAATTCCATTACTTCTTTTCTTAAATCATTGCTTAGAGTTTTATCCATTCCCATTAGGAACAAGTCAAGTGCATTCTGTTTTTCAGTTTCAACATTTAACTTATCATTAAGATGTTCTAATTCCCATTCAATATTGCTGTAATGTGTGAATTCAGGTTTGGCAAATATTAAGTTGTTTAAATCTAATTGATTAATAGGAGAAGAATTAAAAGTATTGTTATCTAATCGCTCAAAAATAAAATACTCATTATCTTTCTTATAAATTGCACTTTCTATTGTGCCTGATATGTAAGCTTCTGTAATCATTCTTAAATTATATTTACTTGTCCCGAAAATTTTTCTTTTATAGCTCTAATTGATATTTTAGCTTTACTGTTTTTGGGTGTTGGAATGTAAATAGATTCAACAGCTAAATTAGTAAGTTCTTTATAAACATGTACCTCAATAAATTCATCAGTATCTTTATCTCCTGTACTAAAAAGAACCATTTTTGTAAAATCGCTTTCCTTGGAATCTGAGTTTAACTTTGTATGGAGCTTTGCTATTGTGAGCTTTAATTTATCATTCCATGTGGAACGATAACCAGCTGGAATATTAAGAGTTTCAAAATTAATATTATGTGTTTTAACAAAATGAAATGAATTCTCTTCTAAGGTTGATGAACGAGATTTTATTGAATCCTCGTTTAATATAACTCTACAATTACCATAAGATTCAAGTCCTTCTTCATTTAGCGTCAAAGTTGCAAAACTAATATCTCTACCGTATGTTCCATAAAGCAAACTATCTATAACAGTTCGCTTTTGGTCATTATGCAAATTAGCAATAACTCTTAATCCATCTTCAACAGCACGATGATATGTTTTATATGCTCCAGATTTAGCAATCCAAGCATCAAGAGTTTGTAAAGATGTATTGACAACTGCTTTGACATTAGTATTAAAATAATTTTCAAAACTATTTAGAATACTTTCTGCTCCATTCCTACTAGTAAAGCTTATTGCATCATTATAACGATTTCCGAGTGCTTTTAACTCATCCTCAGTGCTAACAATATTAACATTAGGCGCACCTAAATCATGACCACATTTTTCACAATTTATTAGATTTATTTGAGGTTGAGAATGATTACAATCTGGACAATAAAGAGTATTTTCTTTTATAGGCATAATATCAAATTCAATATAATAATATACTTGTTTGTTAGAAAACTTAAATATAAAGCAATATAGTTTTGCTCAAAAAGAGTTGGTCATTTATTTATAATAAGTTTAATTAGTAATTTAATTTAATATATAAGAAGATGCAAGAATCAAGGAAGGATTTGATAATAGAATTCTAGTATCAAAAGTTGTTTAAACCAAAAAAAACCTCGAAAAGAATCGAGGTTTTTTTGCTCCACGGGTAAGACTCGAACTTACATCCCGATAGCTATCGGGATAACAGCCTACAACTTTAATACAATATCACCTTCGATAACTCTTTGAATCATTTTGCTGCTTTTCCAAGATTTTATTTTGTTTTCCATTTTAGCAGCATCCTCTTTTGAGGGAAACATTAGAGTGAATACAATTTCCCAAGGTCTATATCTAGAGGTAAAACCTTTTTCGAATGAATTGTGATATTCTAATCTTCTCTTTGGATTTTGAGAAATTCCAACATAGAATTTATCAATTGACTTTGATTTTAGTATGTACAAAAAATATCTCATTTTATTACCCTTAGATTTAAAACCAAAAAACCTCAATTGCTTGAGGTCTTTTTGCTCCACGGGTAAGACTCGAACTTACAACCCTTCGGTTAACAGCCGAATGCTCTACCATTGAGCTACCGTGGAATAAATAACAAAATTTGAATTCCTAAAATAACACTAACACTGATTTTTGTCAAGTATATTATTTTTTTAGTGTTATAAATAATATTTCCAATAAGTGAGAAAATAATCTTAATTCATGAAAGTATTACTACTAAAATTACTCTTATCATAAGTATCAAAGTAAATTATTGCAATAAAGAATTTCGGCACGTATTTTGTCTATTCGATTTAAAAATAAAAAGGAATCAGCATGAATTTAAATAAAATAGAGCATATTGGAATTGCAGTAAAAAGTATTGAAGAATCACTTAAATATTATGAAGGTATTTTAGGATTAAAATGTTACGCTATTGAAGAGGTTGTTGAGCAAAAAGTTAAAACAGCATTTTTAAAAATTGGTGAGACAAAGCTTGAATTACTTGAAGCAACAAGTGATGATAGTGCAATTGCAAAGTTTATTGAAAAGCGTGGCGAAGGAGTTCAACATATAGCCTTTGGTGTTAATGGAATTGAAAATGTTTTATCAGAAGTAAAAGAAAAAGGTATAAGAGTGATAGATGAAAAACCACGAAAGGGTGCTGAAGGGTTGGACATTGCCTTCTTACATCCTAAGTCAACTGGTGGAGTGCTAACAGAATTTTGTGAAAAAAAATAATAAATAGATTTTAGATGGAAGATATGAAGTTTTATGCTAAATCATATCTGCCTCTATAAAGGAGTTAAAATGGGAATGGATAACAAGATTGAAGAACTGCTAAAAAAGCGTGAAGAAGCGCGCTTGGGTGGTGGAAAAAAAAGGATTGATGCTCAACATGGTAAAGGAAAAATGACCGCTCGCGAGCGAATTGATCTACTACTGGATGAAGGTAGTTTTGAAGAGTTTGATATGTTCGTTCATCACAGAACAGTTGGATTTGGACTTGAGAATGAACAATACCTTTCTGATGGTGTGGTTACTGGATATGGAACAATTGATGGAAGACTTGTTTATGTTTTCTCGCAAGATTTTACTGTCTTTGGTGGTTCGTTATCTGAAATGTATGCACAAAAAATTGTTAAGGTAATGGAGAAAGCAATGAAAGTTGGGGCTCCAATTATCGGAATAAATGATAGTGGTGGTGCTAGAATTCAGGAAGGTGTTAAAAGTCTTGGTGGGTATGCAGATATTTTCCAACAGAATATTATGGCATCTGGTGTTGTTCCACAAATCTCAGCAATCTTTGGTCCTTGTGCAGGTGGTGCTGTTTACTCTCCTGCGCTAACTGATTTTACAATTATGTCGAAAGATACAAGCTACATGTTTGTTACAGGTCCAAAAGTTGTTAAGACAGTTACTGGTGAAGATGTTACAACTGAGGAACTTGGCGGTGCACAAGTTCATGCAACAAAATCTGGTGTAACTCATTTCGTTTCTGAGGATGAAGAAGAAGGAATGATGCTAATCAGAAAAATTTTAAGTTATCTTCCACAAAACAATATGGAAGACCCTCCACACAAAGTTTGCAGTGACCCAATTGATAGATTAGATGATGCTTTAAATAGTATAATTCCTGAAGAATCTAACAAACCTTACGATATTAAGGATGTAATATTTTCTATAGTTGATAATGGAGAATTTCTTGAAGTACATAGGCAATATGCTCAAAATATTGTTGTAGGTTTTGCAACCTTCAACGGTGCTTCTGTTGGTATTGTTGCAAATCAGCCAAGTTATCTTGCAGGAGTTTTGGATATAAATGCTTCACGTAAGGCTGCTCGCTTTGTAAGATTCTGCGATGCTTTCAATATTCCAATAGTTACACTTGTTGATGTTCCTGGATTCTTACCTGGTACAACTCAAGAGTATGGTGGAATTATTATTCACGGAGCAAAATTACTTTTTGCTTATGGAGAAGCTACAGTCCCTAAAATCACTATAATTCTTCGCAAAGCTTATGGTGGTGCATACGATGTAATGAGTTCTAAGCATTTACGTGGCGATATCAATTACTCATGGCCAGGAGCAGAAATTGCAGTTATGGGCGCCAAAGGTGCCGTTGAAGTTCTATACTCTAAAGAGGCAAAAGCAATTTCCGATCCAGAGGAAAAAGCAAAGTTTATAAAGAAAAAAGAGGAAGAATATAAAGAGAAATTTGCAAATCCTTATGTTGCTGCAAAGTATGGTTATATTGATGATATAATTGAACCACGTAATACTAGGTTCAGAATTATTAGAGCATTGCAAATGTTAGCAACAAAGAAAGATAGCAATCCTCCTAAAAAACACTCAAATCTTCCATTATAATAAGGAGCAATTATGTTTGATAAATTTGACATTTCAAATATTGCGGCGAATGATGGGATTTTAATTTCTGTTGTTGGATATACAGTAGTTTTTGTTTCGCTACTATTATTAGCAATAATTATAACAAATTTCCAAAAAGTTCTTCAATTAAAACAAAGAAAAAAATTAAAATCAGTTGGTCACCATGCTGCTGATGCAGATGACCTCTCAATTTCTGGCGAAGTAAGTGCGGCTATATCTACAGTATTGTATTTGCATTTCGAAGAGAAGCATGATTTAGAAAATACTGTATTAACAATTAAAAGAGTTCAAAGAACATATTCACCATGGAGTTCTAAACTCTACGGTTTAAGAGAGTATCCAAAGAGATAAGGTTATAAAATGAAAAAATTTAAATTTATTATTCGTGGAAACGATTATAATACTGAAATTATTGGCATAGAAGATAATATTGCTGAAGTAGAAGTTAATGGAACAACTTACCAAGTTGAAATTGAAAAAACTATTCAACAAGTAAAAACACCAAAATTAATGAGACCAAAAATTATTCATTCTGGTGGACAAGATGCTGCAAAGACAAGCAAGCCTGGTGCTAAAAAGGGTGTTGGCTATGTTAAGGCTCCATTACCTGGAACAATTTTAGAACTTAAAGTTAGTGCCGGTGATGAAGTAAAAGTTGGTGATACACTTCTGATAATGGAAGCAATGAAAATGGAAAACAACATCAAATCGGATAAAGCTGGAAAAGTAAAAGCCATTAAAGTTAACAATGGCGATTCAGTTCTTGAAGGTGATGTTTTAGTTGAGATAGGGGAATAACCGATGGATGGCTTATATCAATTTTTTAGTTTCACTGGCTTTGCCAATCTCACAATTGAACATGTAATAATGCTTTGCATTGGGCTGGTCTTCATCTATCTTGCAATTAAAAAAGATTACGAACCTCTTTTACTTGTTCCAATTGGTTTTGGAATTTTAATGGGAAATATCCCTTTTGTTGAAAATGTTGGCTTGCAGATTGGGCTTTACGAAGAAGGCTCCGTTCTTAACTATTTATATTTTGGAGTGATGAAAGGAATCTATCCACCCTTGATTTTTATGGGGATTGGAGCAATGACAGATTTCTCGGCACTCATTTCAAATCCAAAATTAATGCTACTTGGTGCTGCTGCTCAAATAGGAATATTTTTAACATTCATGGCGGCTTTGGCTTTAGGATTTACAGTTGAGCAATCAGCTGCTATCGGAATTATTGGTGGTGCAGATGGACCGACTGCTATTTTCCTTTCATCAAAGCTTGCACCCGAATTACTTGGAGCAATTGCAATTGCTGCATATTCTTATATGGCGCTAGTTCCAGTTATTCAACCGCCAATAATTAAACTCCTTACTAGCAAAGAGGAAAGACAAATAAGAATGAAACCTCCAAGAGCTGTTACAAAACTGGAGAAAATGTCTTTTCCAATTGTTGGACTTCTACTCACAACATTTATTTCTCCCGGTGCCTTGCCATTATTGGGTATGCTATTCTTTGGTAATCTGCTTAAAGAATCTGGAGTTACAAAACGTCTTGCTGATACTGCCGCAAAGCCATTAATTGATATTGTAACTATTCTACTGGGCTTAACTGTTGGAGCTTCTACACAAGCAACTCAGTTTTTAACAAAAGAATCAATTATGATATTTGTGCTTGGTGCAATTTCATTTATGATTGCTACTGCTGGTGGTGTTCTATTTGCCAAATTTATGAACCTATTTATAAAAGAGGGTGATAAGTTAAATCCAATGATTGGTGCAGCTGGTGTTTCGGCAGTGCCTGATAGTGCAAGAGTTGTGCATACACTTGGTTTAGCTGAAGACCCAAACAATTATTTATTAATGCACGCAATGGCTCCAAATGTGTCTGGAGTAATTGGCTCCGCTGTTGCTGCTGGTATTTTAATGGGATTTTTATTAAAGGTGTTTTAGAATTATAAACTGAATTACTGATATTTTATAGAACAATTGAGAAGACGGCTTGCATAGCCGTCTTTTCTGTTTCTAGAAGAGGAACTAAATTCTCTACAATCTAGTGCAATTACTAAAAACATCTATACTAACTCTCATCTTAGAAATATTCCTCCCATTAAATCCTTAATGTATAATACATAATTCCATTATTAGAATTAAGTATGCTATTAAATGTGCTAGAAATCACTATCACCCCCTTATCCCATATTCATGGGATTGAAACTCTCAGCACATTACGATAATTTAGTACTCAGAATGGAAATATTAAGTTCAAAATATTAAAGTGTAGAGGGTAAACCTTATGAAGCGATCAGAAAAATATTTAATAATAGATAATGGTATGAGCAATATGCGACGAATCATTTTTGTTTTATTTTTAACATTTAGTTCAGTATTTTCGCAAGACCCCAGTTGGAGTTCTTTCATAACATTCCCTCAGTATCCATCTCCATATTTCACCGATTGGGAACGAAATCCAAATATTGGAAACCTTAATATAAATTATACTGGAACTTCTCCGGTTGAGTTCTATTTCGAGATTGTTATAAGTCTTGATGAGTATGGAGAAGCTATTCGTGGTAGAACAGAAAATAGAGAATACCTATTCGGGCCAGTTTCAGAAATGTTAACATTTAATGATATATCCGATTGGCAGAGCACAAAAATAAATTCAGATTTAGAAAGAGTAATAATCCAAACTGGTAAATTGCCAGAGTCTAACTATTCGATTTGTGTAAGTACACATGCTTTAAATGGCACCTTATTAACTGATGCATGTACCGATTTTGAAATTGCATTACCAAATCCTCCGCAACTTATATCCCCTGAAGAAGAAGGTTCAGTTGAAATTGCGCAACCTACCTTCATGTGGAATCCTGTCTCAGCACCTCCAGATATACTAGTTTATTACCAACTTAAAATTGTTGAAGTGCTCGAAGGACAAACTGCATACAGAGCATTAGAAGCAAACGTACCAATAGTTGAAGCAGAAGTACCATACGAAAATTTATATATCTACAGGTTGGATGATTATCCACTAGAGCAAAATCACTCTTATGTTTGGCAAGTGCAAGCAACTAACGATGAAGGAGCACCAGTCTCAACAAATGATGGTTACTCCGAAATATGGCAATTTACTTATGGGAGTCCAGCGGGAGAACTTGGAATTGACACACTAATGTTGATAGAAGATTTTGCATACTTATTTGATTTAGACCAATTGAATATTACAGATAGCAAAGCATATCTAAATCTCGATGGTTCTTGCCGAATGCTAATAAAAGGTTCTGATGGAATTGATAAATATTTAGATGTCTTTGTGCAAAACCTAATGATGCAAGAAGGAACATACGAGAATCCTATATTTTTAGGTGGTAATGTTGTTGGTTCTATATATGATGAATTATTAAGTAATGATATTACAGGAAATTACTTTCGTCCGACTGAACTTGAATTTATACCACCACAGCAGTTTACAATTGGTGGAGAGTTCTATCTTGGTGAAGATGTAAGTATCCCGCTAAATGGAAGACTTAGCTATATTGATAAAGAATTAGTTGGAGATATTTCTGTTATAGGTGATCAACTGGCACCAATATTTGGGCTTGGAGATGATTCATTTAAAATGGATATTACCTCTCTCTCGCTATCCTATCCAAGTGTGGAAACAAATATTGAAGGTGGACTATCCATCTTTGGAACTCCTTCTAATTGTAGGATAACAGATATCAATTTAGATAAAGATGGTTCCTACAATGCAAATATTTCTTGTGATGTTAATCAAGAAATTGCACTACTACAAGGCTCAACACTTTTTAATTTGAATGTTAATAGTATTGAAGGAAAAATTAGTGGAAATCTCTTAACCAACAAAATGGATTATAGTGTTCTTGTTGATGGGGGATTACTCTTTAACACTAATCCAGATAATGCTTTTGGAGCAGATGTTGTTTTTGAATTACAACCTAATGACTTTAAGCTAATCTCATTTAATCCAACAGCAGATGTTGATGCCTCAAGTATTGATTTAGGTTGGGTTAAGTGGAATATGGAAAACATGAAGTTAAACAATCTAGCTTATCAAAATGGTATTTGGGATTTCAATTTATCTATGAATATAGATTTATCCTTCCCAGATTTCGGTAACAGAAAACTGCCTACAATTAAAGGCATCTCTTTTACTCCAAAAGGATTTGAATTCCCAGAAGTGAAGTTTAATAATTTTTCAATCCCAAAAATTGATTTCCAAGCTTTTGAACTTGAACTCTATGGATTATCAGCACCAGCATTTATTTTTGATTTAAGTAAGTGGGTTCCTGGTTCTGTTGCACAAATGGCTTTCGATTGGAATGTAAAATTCAATATGCCAAATCTTCCAAACGGGACTGATAACAAATTTAGAATGCCAAATTGGAATTTGAAGGCAAGTATAAGAAATGGAAATTTTAATGTTGAATTACCAAAATTAGATTTCCCAAGTGGAATGAATATTCCATTGCCAGGATTAGCAAGTTTTAATATCAACTCTTTTGAAGGAGTTCTAAACACTAACTATGATGGTTCGCTAATGGATTTTATGCCAGATGTAAAAATTGGTGGAGAGATTACTTTGCCCGAAGCATTACAATGCGATGGTCAAGAGGGAAGTGTGAAGCTTAAATCAATGATAAACCTCAATGGTAATGGGAGCATAAGTGGTATTATAGAAGACGTAGTTCCTAAATGCCCTATTAACATTGGACTTGCATCTCTCTACATGAAAAAATCAAAAGTTGAATTTAAGAATGATGATGGTCAAAAAATATATTTAGATGGTGAAGCTGGAATAAAATTTACCACTGACGTTAGGCAAAAAGAAGTTGGAAATATTTCTGTTATTTACGAAGTATTAAATAATGAAATAATTAAAGCCGAAGGTGAAATCAAGGAAAAATTCACGTGGAATTTAGTTGGTGAACTGCCAACTTTCACATTTGAAGTTGAAAGTGCATCAATATCTGATGGCAAATTAAAAATTGATGGACGCTCGCAACTTGCTTTGGATGGTGGCGACAAGATGGGGGTTACATTTGATGAGTTTAAAATTGATTTGGACGAATACACAATTGAAGATGGTAGAGTAATATTTGATGAAACATTTGCAATGGTCGTTGATGGAATAGAGAATGAAGGAATCAACTTTAGAACAGTATCTAAAGGAAATGTTCCAAAAACTGAGAACTTTCTTTATTATGAATTAACTGAAAAAATTGCACTCGATAAAAATGGATTTACTATAGCTGGAAAAAGCAAAGCAATCTTGAAATATCAAGGCAAAGAACTTGGAGATTTAACAACAGAGTTTAGTGATGACTTTGCTTTCTCACTCGCTCCCTTCAAAGTTTCAAAAGGTAAATGTGATATCTTTTTTAAGGAAGATAGAGTTGCATATTTCAATATGGATGGTTTCTTTCCTGATCCAAATTATTTCCTAAATCGTGTAGTACCTGATAAAATACCCTTACCAACATTGGAGATTGCATATCTTCAAATTAAACGTGATGATAATTTGTTAATTGATTTAAGAACAGAGGGGAACTCAACTCGCTTCAGTACTAGAGATGGAGAACCAGTAGAATTAGTATTTCCATCTATGCAATTCGATTTACCAGAAGCACCAAAAATATTGGTGGATTTTGATATAGCGTTTGATGATGTAACGGGCGAAGTGACTGATGGTTTCATCAGTGGTGTAATTCCAGAAGAAAGCATTCCTTCATTTGATTTAACACGCGTTGGAATTCCTTACACAATCTACTCGGTCTACTATGGTAATATTGATGGAATTAATAAATTCCGTTTAACAGGAAAAGCAAAATTATTTGATACAGAAGTTGCATGTCAGGATTCAATGACATTAACTATATCGCAAAATGGTATTCTCGAAGGAAGAGTTAGCTGTGATATCGAACAGATTATTCCATTAATTCCAGATAGCGATAAATTAAACTTACACCTTAATACTGTCTCAGGAGAATTTAATGCAGACTTATTAAATCTTGCTCGTAATTTTGAATTTGATTTGCAACTCGATTCTGACGTGCGATTTAATATGAGTGAAAATGAATCTTGGGGAGTTTGGACTCTACTTGGATTAAATATTGATGGTTTACGACTTATTGATCATAGAATGGATGATGTTGCAATTCCGAAAATAGATTTGGAACAATTCAAAATTGGCATTGAAAATTTTACTCTTGGGAGATTAAATTATAATTCTATCCCAGATGCCGATGGCATTTCTGGCTGGGATTTTGAATTTGGAATGGACTTAGATATAGAATTCCCAGACCTTGGTTTAGAAATTCCAAATATTCCTAATGTAACATTAAACAGAAGTGGCTTCCACACTATGGATAGAATTTCTATCCCATCATTTCCAGATAGCCTTGGTTTTGAATTCCAAGGAATTGAGTTAAAACCACTAGCCTTCAGGATGCCACGATTAGATTTTAATTGGTTCAATCCATTAGATGGTGGAGAAGGTAGTAATTGGGATTTTGATATTGATTTTGAAATCAACTTCCCAAATATTAGCGGTGGATCTGGAGAAATGAGATATCCACGTTTAACAATGCTTGATGCAAGCTTTGTTAATGGAATGATATTAGGCAATATTGATTGGTTAAATTTTGATATAATTGATGGATTAAAACTTAATTTTGGTGATGGAGCTGGCTTCTCAGTTACAGGTATATCTGGAAGCCTATTTGATGATAACGGTTCCCAAGGTATTGGATTCGACTTCAAAGGGCATTTTGATTTACCAGAATATATGCGATGCGATGGTGAAGAAACTTCTGTTGATTTAACAGATGCTTCATTCTCATTAAATAGTAGTGGGCATATATCGGGCGTTGTAGATAATTTTGTTCCACGCTGCCCAATTGATTTAGGTTTTGGGCATTTTGTGGTTACTTCATCGTCAATAAATTTTTCAGTTGCTGATTCTGGACAGGTTGCAATACTTGATATGACTGGTGATTTAGTTGTAGATACTGGCGATGACAACTCAGTTACAGCAAATGGTATGTTACAAATGGATTTATTGACTGGAGAAATTATTGATGGTTCAATATCTATTGAAGAACAATTTGTTTGGGCAATTCCAAATGATAAGCCTGTGCTACGATTTACAATTAATAGAGCCGTGCTAGATATGGATGGCTTAACAATTGATGGCGAGAGCGATTTGTTGCTACCTGGTGGGCAAACAAGAAGAGCAAATTTTAGAAACTTCAAGTTTGATTATCGAAAATTTAAAGTAAAGAGTGGAAGTCTAGAAATTGATGCTGACTTTGCTATTAAGGTTGCTATTGAGGAAGGAGAAGTTGTTTGGACAGCCATTCCGGCAGATGAACCATTAACTGACAACCAAACTGCAAAGATTGGATTTACATCTAATCTTGCGTTGGATGTTAATGGCTTGTCTGTAGGGGGAGAGGCAATAGCTGCAATACGTTGGGATGAAGAGCATAATTATGGAAATCTTAAAATTAGATATACAAACGATTTCAAATTTTCACTCCTTCCATTTAAGGTTTCAGAAGGGCGTGCAGATTTAATTCACACTGTTGAAGGGGATGAAACGATTATTGCAACTCTTACTCATGATGGATTAAATCTTGGAGACATATTTGGATTAATTCCAATTCCAGAAATTATTCCTTTACCTGATAGAGATATAGCATACTTGAGAATCAAAAGTGGCGACAGAGTTTTAGTTCATTCAGAAACAGTCGCTACTGGTTTAAGAATATTTTCAACAGAAGAAAGGCCGGCAGCACTTGTTATTCCATCACTACAAGTGGGTGATCAACCGATAGATTCAATAGATGCCATTTTTAATATTGTCATTAATCCTGCATCACTACAAATTGTTGAAGGTGAAATTACTCTTGTTAATGGAGATTCACTTTCAATCATTAATTTAAGAGACAGAGGAATTCCAGCCGACATATTTAAACTCCACTACGGAGAAGACAGCGAAGGTATATACGGACTAACTGCTGATGCACAAGTTGATCTTCCTGGAATTATGGATGGTATGCCAATTAAAATGCGTAAGCTGCGCTTTAATAATGATGGGCTCTCTGGCAATGTAAATCTTGGAACATACTCTGAAGAATACAATGATGAACTTGAAACACTATTGGAAACTCAACTTGGTGAACAAGCAAATATTACACTTGAAGGTCTTGATGTTTCCTTTGGTGAGAACAACACAGTTGGTTTTTCAGGTAAATTTATTCCATCCATGTTAGCCAGAGGTGAAGATATAACAAAAATTCAATATGCTGCAAATTGGAATAATGAAGAAGGTAAGTTTAGTTTCTCTTTCGATTTTGAAGCAGGTGAATTTTTCGATTTTGGTATAGGTAGGTTTACACCAAGTGATATCAGCGATGATAAACCAGCAATGAAGTTATCACTGATGGAAGATGATTTTGAACTTATATTAAATGGTAGGTTCGAAGCTGATCAATTTGGACCCGAATTTGACATTACTATTGAAGACTTGACAATCTCTAAAAACAGAGTGTCAGCAGAAGCCATATCAAAAACTCAAGCTTCTCCAATTCGTTTCAAACTGTTTAATTCTGACTTTAGAATATTTGATAAAGATATTAACAACAAAGCGATACGTTTCGAGTATGCAGATAATATTCTTAAGCTAGTACTAAATGGTGATATCACTCTATTTGGTAAAGAAGATAGAGTAACATTTGCAAATCTAAAACTTGGAACTGACGGCTCGTTTTCAATTGATGAAGCAAATTTCTTAAATAGAGATTTTACAATTGTTGATAACTACATAGTG
The DNA here is from genome assembly GCA_965370315.1 of uncultured Melioribacteraceae bacterium. Classification (GTDB taxonomy): domain Bacteria; phylum Bacteroidota; class Ignavibacteria; order Ignavibacteriales; family Melioribacteraceae; genus 1-14-2-50-31-20. Next base: position 13,244 of record CBDUTO010000053.1, on the reverse strand, counting down.
TTAAATGAGTTAGGAATTACCAACAACAAACTTTTAGTTGGTGGTTGGGTGAAAATTCCAGATCCAGTTGGAAGTGATGAAAATTTTGATTTTAAATTTAGAATTGATCCTAGTGGAAATATTGATGGTGAGTTTAATCCAAATATAACAGGAATTGAACGATTTGTAGTAAGTGGAAAAAGCATCACAACAGTATTTATAGATGAACCACAACAGATAGGAAATCCTGAAGGTACAGAATATGATTTTTGGAAAGCAAAATTTGACGTAACATATCTTGCGCTCGATTTAAATTTTGAAAACATTAGCAACAGTTCAGTACAAATGGTTTCTGATGTTTATTGGGATAATCAATTTGATAAAAGAGTTTCGTTAGGTGATAAATCTAATATGAATAGTATTGTTCCTGGACTTAGAATTACCTTCACCCCAGAGGAAGGTAAATATGTACATTGGGGTTCAGCAAGTGTACATGGTGAGTTTGTTGACTTTGATGAAGATATGTTCAAAGTTAAAATAAATTCTGTTACCACTACTTCAGTAGATAATAATTTAACTTTTGGTATTGGTGGCAAATTTGGTCTTAACTTTGACGCTGTTGAAGGCGGGTTAGATCTTGCAGATTTTAAATTCAATAAAACTGGAATTGTGGATATTGGTAGAATTACTGGTGGAACACTTACAATTGCTGATGTAGGTTCTTTATCATTAAACGATATTGGATATAGTGGTAGCGAAACATCAATTTGGGTTAAGGGTGGTGAAATGCCTGGTGCTGCAAGTGGTAGTGCAAGAACCGATTCAACCCAAATAACTGTAAATAACTATATAAGTTTTGGTGGTGAAATTACTATCAACGGTTTTGGTGCTGCTGGTGTTGATAGATTTCTTTCATATGAAACAGATGGTTCCTACACACTTCTAGTTAGGAATGCACATTTCGAAATTGAAGGAACCATGGATGCCTCTTTGGATTTACTCTATTACAGTGGCAACGATGGTTTCTTAATTAGAGCAGCAGGTTCTGCAAATATTAGTGACTTTAGTGGAAGCGTTATTGGTAAAATTGCAAAACTAGATGGTCAAGTAAGTTGGGGATTCTTCATTTCTACAGAAGTTAGAATAGATATAACGCCAATTGTTATTACTGGCGTTGGTGGTGGATTTTTCTATAATCCATCAGCAGATGATATTCTAGCAGTAAAACGTCTTGCCAATGTTGGTAGCAGTTCAGGTAAAATAGAAGTACAAGGAGCTAGTTTTGCAATATTCCTATTTGGACAAGCTGCAGTTGTTAGTGATGTGTTAATATATGGTAGAGTGTTAATTACTGTAACTGACAGACAATTTATGCTTGATGGGCGTGTCGTGATTCTAGATATGGATAATAAGATTGAAGGGGATATTCACTTAATGGTTCAATGGGCACCTGAATTTTCTGCCGAGGGTGAAATAACAATTGATATCAATGTAGCAAGTATAGTTAAAGGCGATGGTCGATTAGGGTTTTACGTTTATAGTTCAGACCAATGGGCTATTTATGGAGAAACAGATGCTAATTTATTCAATTACTTTGAATTTAACAGTGAGTTCTATGTTGGTAATTCTGGATTTATGCTCGGTATGAGTTCGAGTGTTGATTTTGACCTTTGGATAATTGAAGTAGGTGCTGGAATTGAAGTTAAAGTCTGGTATATACAAAACCAATCGTGGGGTGCATATGCTGAGGCTTACGTGAGAGCCGAAATGCTTTGGGGTATTGCTAAAGCTAGAGGATGGTTAAAGTGTGCATTATTGGGTAGTGGTGGTACCACATATCTCTATGGTCAAGCTGGTCTTTCAATTCATGTACTTTGGACTGATTGGTCAGGCTCTGCATGGGCAAAAGTAGCAAATGGGATGGTAACTGGTGGTAAAGGAAGTGATTCCGATATGGATGCTTTAATTGCCGAGGCTGCAGGTCAATCGGCTGCTGCAGAAGCAGAAATGGATGCAATGAAGACATCTATTGAAAATAGACCACCGCCATCCCCTGAATTTTCAGATGAAGAATTATTAGAGATATTTGGGAGACTTTCTGAATTAGGAAGAATGTATACTTATGGTACTCAAGCAGAAAGAGTGGAAGCTGGTAGATATTTTAATTTATTAAAAGTGAATGAAGCTGGAATCTATCAATTTCTTGATGACCTAGACACACCAAATCATGAGTATCCGGCATTAAATCAAATTGTGGATATATATGAAGGAGAAGGAGCACCAGATCAAGTTGAATACCAAAATAATAAACAAAGCGTTGATAGCATGATTACGGTTTATTCAGAAGTACTTGCAGAGGTAATGCCACTGTTAGATGCAGAATTTGAAACTATTGATGCTATTGAAAGTGCAAATGTTAGAAGTTCCGATGACCCTACAATAGGTTCTTCTTTTGCAAGTTACACTTTGGATGAAGAGGGAAACTATCAACTTTCTACCGAACCAAGTATGAATTTGGATGAAGATATTAATAGTGCAAATAGAAACAATATGAGAAGTGCTGAAAATGCTGCCTTAAATTATAAACGCGAAGTAATATCTAAATTATTAAAAATTAATGATAATATAGTTGTAATTGAAAATGCTCTTGTGGGTGATAATGCTTATGGCAATGGTGGTTTGGAGAGAACTGCAACTTATTATGCATCTCTAATTTCAAATGTTTCTGAAGCTTATAAAACAGAATTTAAGTATTCTCGAGAAATGGAATTGTGGGCAAGAGATAAAAAGGTTGTACGAGGCGGTACAGAGAGAGCACGATTTTTAACAGATTTACCTTCTAAATCAAGAAATGTTTATGATTATGCTACCGATTTTGGAGTTTTAAGAACCTTAGCAACAAGCCGTCTAAATAATATGAATAGGCTACTTGGGAAATCTGATGCGGAAGTTAATCGTTTAAGTGTAGAAGAACAAGGATACTGGTTTGATGAACTTGACAAAGTGCGAAACCTGGATGGATATTCTGAGAATGACTTTAGAATATGGGCAACAAACAGAACAACGGGTCTCGGAAGGCAGTTATGGTATGATGTGCCAAAGGAAGGTTTAGAAGCAGTAATTGAGCAATCTCAATCGAATATAAGAGAAAACCATAGTAATAGAAGAAGTACGCTTGAAGATATGGGGTCCGTTCAAGCTCAATTTACAACCAAATTAAATAGACTTTATTATGCTCTTTCAGATTTATCAGAAACAAAGTATGATGTTTTATCTCAACTAATTAGTTGGGAAGAGAGGGATGTTGAACCAAACAAACCTCAAACTGAACTAAATACCTTAAGAGAAATGAAGACTGAGCTTACTTCAAAGATGGAAGTTCCAACAATTTCATCGGTTGTAGCTGGTGAACAAGATATGGGATTGTATGCATATGCAATTTTTCAATGGAGAATACAAGGTACTAATAATAGAAAAATAAAAAGTATGGTTGATTTTAATACACAAAATCCAACAATTTCAGGTAGTGGGTACCAAGCTGTTGGTAGTGCAAGAAGATTTACACTCTACTATACACCTCTCCCAAATCAAAGAACTTTTGGACGAACAACATTTAGGGTAAAGGCAAGAAACCAAGTTGGATATACTATTCATAGAAATCTAGATTTTACACCAACATTTAGTAATAGAATAGCGGAAGAGAGCGGAGGTATAACATATAATAGAGCAGAAACAGATAATACTCCTCCGGCAATGAACATTTATTTAGACAAGTTCGGTTATAACTTTAGACTTATACAAGATGAAAATACGAAGTACATGTATTTTACAGATGATTCTAGTCGATTTGAAGAATCATGGTCTGCCAGAGATCCTCAATCGGGTATTCAAGAATATAGATATAAATTTATTAATGTAAGAAACCCAGAAAGTGCGAATCAAGCTGGTTATATGAATTTAAACAATCAAAATTTAGTTGCATCTCAAAACTTGGGAGATCTATTAGGAAACCCAGTTGAGGTGGAAGAACCTTTTGCTGATTGGACTTCAAACTCGGGTAGAGATAATGTTGTTCTGAATGATTTGAATATGGAGCATAATAGAGTTTATCAACTTCAAGTAGTGGCTAAAAATGGTGATGGTTTGTGGTCGGAAACAGTTGCAGGCTCAAATCAATATTATTATAGTGATTTAACGCCTCCAACTAGACCTACATTTCCTTTTAATATTATGCCAAATAATATTGATCTTCCCGATGTTCGTGTTGGTATTGGAAGTTTTGGTGATAAACATAGATTTGTAATGACTTATTCTGTTAATCCTCTTTTAAATGAAAATAACATTCGAAATATGGGAGTGAATAGAAATCTAAATATAGATAATTCTGATGCTGAGTATTCTTTTGAGTGGGAAGATTCTAACGATCCTGAATCTGGCATATTTAGATATGAAGTACAAGCTATTAATATGAGGGATCAATCAATTGCTTCCAATTGGAAAACAGTCAGCAGAAACAGAAATGATTTTACATTTTCTAACAATATAAATGAGTTTGATGAAATGTTCAATTTTGTTGATTCATTTAAGGTTGCAGTTCGCTCAATAAATTATGCAAAAAAAGCAAGTAGAAGTTCCGAGAGAATTATTAAAATTGCGGACACAACTCCTCCAACTAAACCTAATGTTGCTGCAGTTGATTATGCAAGTGGAGATGCAAATGTTGTAGGCTTAGTATTTCGTGAGTACGCAAGTGACCCACATGTTGGAGTAGACAGCTACGAAGTTGCAGTTAGTTCTGAACCAAATGGAGAATTCGATTTGCTTTCTTGGGATGATGCAATAACATTTCAACAGAATCAGGTTAGTTATAATGGTAGAAGAAATATAAGAATTCCTTCAGGTAATAATATCAGCTACATAGCTGTACGTGCTGTAAATAGAGATGGGTTAAAAGGACAATTCTGTTACACTGGACCTTTTTACCAAGACGTAACTCGACCTCGAACACCTAGTGCTGAGCTTGAACTTTTAAATTCTCTTGGAAGAGGAAGAGTATTGGCAATAAATTTTTCAAATATTAGTGATGATGAATCGGGTATTAGAGAAGTGCAATACTATTTAGATAAAAAGGTTGAAGGTAGTAATAGCTGGCGAACAGTATTTAACTGGCGTACCGCTGATAATCTTAATGATGCTGGTGTCCATTTTAGTCGTGAGAATATGGGAAATAACACCACACACTTAAGGGTTGGTGTTAGAAGTATTAATAACCGTGGCCTAAACTCATACGACGGAATAATAGATTATAGATTCCCTGATGAAACTCCACCAGTAACACCATCAGTTACAATTTCTACTGGTTCAATAAGTAAAGGAGAAAAAGGTGTTGGATTAACATTTGGAAATATTAATGACCCAGAATCGGGTATTCAAAAAATTGAGTATAAAATTGAAAAAAAATCTCCTTCTAACTTAAGCTACGAAAGGGTAGTTAGCTGGAGGAGTAATGGAACTAGAACAACAAAAGCCTTTAGGTATTCTGAATTAGGTGTACGAACTGGAGGAAGCATACGAGTATCAGTTAGAACAGTAAATAATGATGGACTTGTGTCATCAGTACATCAAAGAATTCATACTTTAGACTAAAAAAAATATTTATCTAAACTAAGCAAGTTAAAAACTTGCTTATAGGAGAAACAATGAAAAAAATATCTTTGATAATATGGCTACTATTCTTATTTGTAGTCACATCAAGTGCTCAAAAAAAGAGAGACTTTTTCACAATGGTTAAAGGTGATTCACTTGCAATATTTTTAACAGAATCACCTTCGGCTAATGAAGTTTATAATGTTTACCGCAAGTCTGATACAGGTTTTGTGTTGCTAACAAAGGATAAACCAGTAAGAGCAATATTAGATCCTACAGAAGCAAAGATAGTTCTGGGTAATGATTGGTTTATGATATCTAACGCTGTAGATAGTGAAGATGATGTTGAAATAATGAAAACTATAAGATCAAAAACCTTTCGTGGCGCTCTTCTATCTCTTGTGAGCAATAATGCTGCTAGAGTTAGTGGTAGATGGTTTGTGGATTCTGACATTAAAAAGGGGAATTCCTATACATACAAACTAATGTTTGAATCTATGTCAGGCAGAATGTTAGACAGTTTAGAAAAAACAGTTAATGCAACAGAAATAATTCCTAAAGCACCTGCTGACCTTGAATTAACGGCAGGTAACAAACAAATTAAATTAGAGTGGAAATATCCAAAATGGCAAGGTGATTTTTCTGATTTGGGATTTAGATACAATGTTTATAGAAAAGAAGGTAATAGTAAATTCAAAAAAGTCAATGAAAGTATTGTTATTCGTGATGATAATTCAGACCCAGAATATAGTGATTTATGGTTAGATGAAGGTATTAAATATTCTTATAAAGTTACTATATCAGATCCTATTGGGAATGAAAGTAAAGCATCAAAAGTTGAGGAAATATTATTAGAAGATAAAACACCTCCCTCCATTGTTACAAATGTTTTATCAGAAGCATATAAAAATGGAATGAGAATTTCTTGGAATATGAGTACTGAACTTGATGCTAATGGATACAATGTTTACAGAGCAACAAGTCTTAAAGGAACTTTCAAAAAAATAAATAAAACACTTGTTCCTGTTTATACCCCATATTATATGGATAGTACAATAGTTGAAAAGAAACAATTCTTTTACACAATTAGAGCATTGGATAGAGATGGTAACATAGGAAAACAGAGTAATCCAAATTCTACATATTTAGCAGATAACTTTCCACCTGATGCACCAACCAAGTTAACTTATAAAATTGTTGATAACACTGTAGAACTAAGTTGGAAAAATGCTAGTGCAAAAGATATTGCTGGTTATAACGTTTACAAAAGCGAACGATCAACTGGTATGAAATCTAGAATTAATTTAACACCATTTAAAGGAAATAAATATATTGACGCTGGTGAAGAAGATAAAGGCTTTGGTTATGGTGCTAAGTTCTATTATTCAGTTACAGCTCAAGATAGTTCAAGAAACGAAAGTGATTCATTAAATATTATTGTTTATGTTCCTGATATTGAATCACCTCTTCCTCCAACAAATTTTAATGTAAGTTCAAAAGGGGATTATCTTTTTGTCGATTGCGGAATGTCGCCATCACTCGATGTAGCTACATATATTCTTAATAGAAAAGAAGGTGATAAGAAAGAGTCCAAAATATCTGAGTTTACTACAGCACCTTTTAAGTTTGTGGATACAACAATCACAAAAGGAAGGAATTATGTGTACTCAGTTTCGGTAACTGATACTGCTGGAAATGTAAGTAAAACTTCTGTTCGCGATACAGTTTTCTTTGCAGATTTTTCACCACCACCGGCACCGCGTAACGTTAAAGCTAAATTAGTTAATGGTAAAGTTGAGTTAAAGTGGGTTAAATCAATTGACTTTGATATGGCTGGTTATAATATCTATCGTTCAGATTATCCAACTGGGACATTTCAATTATTAAATAAAAATGTAATTACCGAGACAACATATACAGATAACAGTAGAAGTGAAAAATCTTACTACAGAATTAAAGCTATTGATACATCAGGAAATGAAAGTAATTATGATAAAACAGTTTCTTCGAAATAATCTAATTCTATTATTGCTGATTTTATCAGCTAATGTATTAGTTGCTCAAGATCTATTTACTAATGGAGTTATTGAGTATAATAATAAAAACTATTCTGATGCAGCTAATGCATTTGAACAGTTTATATCTGCTAATCCTTTTGAGGTTGCACCATATGAATATTTGGTTAATTGCTACATAGAGCTGTCTGAAAATGATAAAGCTGTTGAGTTGCTTAAACAAGCAAATAAGCAATTTCCAAAAAATGTTAATCTTAAGATAACTCTTGGCAAACTCTATGTAAATGAAATGAAATTTAGCAATGCTGAAGAGGTCTTTCTAGAAATACTAAAGCTAGAGCCAGCTAATAAAGAGGTAAAAGGATATCTAGCAAAAATATATTTTAATATGGCAATTCTTTCTTTTCAAGAAAGAGACTTTGATAATGTTATAAGAGTACTTAATAGTTCATTGAAATATGATTCCAACAATGAAGATGCATTCGCATTAAAAGCGAATTCATATATTCAATTAAAAAAAATGAAAGAAGCTGAAAACGTAATTGCAATTGGATTGAACAAATTTCCGAACAGCGATCAATTGTTAATAGATAATTCGCTTATTCTTATTAATCAAGAAAAGTATGATGAAGCAATTACGAAACTAAAACCAGTGTGGAAAAAGAATCCAGACAATCTACAAATTGGTTTACAATTAGCTCGTTTGCATAGAAGCAGAAACCAAATTGAAGAAGCATTTGTTATTTATGACTCACTTTTAAAAAAATATCCAAAAGAGAAAACTATATATAACGAGATGTTGGATTATTTTTCTGCTACAGGAAAAGAAGATCAGAAGAGAGAAATTTACATAAAAATGGAAAAGGAATTTCCTAAGGATAAAGATGTAACTCTTGCAAAAATTAAAACGTATATCACTGAAGGGAAAGATTCTTTAGCAATTATTGAGTATTCAAAGTTTCTTAAAAATAATCCAGAGTCATTTGAAGCATATTGCGAACTGATGGAATTATATGATGCAAATGAGATGTATGAAGCTGGAATATCTCTTATGAATGAGGCTTTAGTAAATAATCAAAATCAGAAAAAAATATACTTTTATTTAGGAAAGTTCTATCGTAAAAACAATCAGCTTAATCTGTCGCTTCAAACGTATAGTAATTATGTAGAAATCAAAAATGACGACTACCAAACTTATTATGAAATTGGTTCTATCTATTTACAGCAAAAAAAAATAGAGCTAGCAAAATTAAATTTTGAAAAAGCTCTAGTAATAAATAAAGATGATGCCTTATCACTTGCTAAACTCTCTAAGGTCTACTCCTTAAATGGTGATAAAAAGAGTGCGGAAAAATTTTATACAAAAGCGTTTGTTCAAAACATAATAGCTCTTCAACAAACTCAGCAATTTGTTCTTGGTAGCATTAATGAGGCTAAGGATATTAGAGAAGTTAATGATGATGGAAAAGTCGAGAATTTGGAATTGTATAAGAAGAATATAAATGAGTCTGATGATTTCTTGGCTAGTACTCTCTCAAATGAAAAATATCTCTCCATGATTAATAAACTAATGGGACGATATCCACAGTCTCCCTTATTGCTTTTTTATAAGGCACTCTATTATGAAAGAGTGAATGATAGTAAAACAGCGTTAAAATATTATGAAAGAGTAATATTAAGAAGTTCAAAAGTGGAAGATGCTCATATTCATATGGCAGAAATTTATTATTTACAAGGGAATAAAACCCAAGCAATATTAAGCTACAAAAGGGTGCTATCCCTAAACTCTGGGAATAGAGATATATACAAAAGACTGATAGAAATATATAGAGAAGAAAATAAACTGGATTTGCTTTGCGACGAATGGTTAAACATATATTTCGCTCAACCAGAAAATAAGTTATTAGAAGAGCATCTAATAGTTGCATTGCACAAGGCAAATAGAATTGAAGAAGCAAAAGAAATTATAAAAAATAGTGAATAAGAATGAAAGCATCCTTACTGAATTACATAGTAGTTATTTTATTTTTAAGTTTTACTGTTACAACTGGACAAGTACGAGACACAACAGAAGTTGACTTAAGTATTAATAACCAACTCTCAAAATATGTAGAACCATCTTTGTTTTCTATTAGTGGAGATGCAGGTGCATATGGTGAACTCTATTCTACATCACGAGATGTAGCTAGGCGTCCTGGAACAACAGGTAGATTATACTTACGACCTACATTTACATTCTTAAATAACTTTTCTGTTTCATTAGATTTATTTGTCTCAACGGAGGGGAGTGATGCACGTCAGCAGATAAATAGGTTTGCACTTCACCCAGAGTGGAGTTGGGGACAAGCACATATTGGTGATTTTAATCATAAGTTTTCAGATTATTCATTAAATGGTGTTAATATTCGTGGTGGTGGTGTAGAAATAAATCCGAGCTGGTTTCGTTTCCAAGTTATTGGTGGACAAACTAGACGTTCAATAACAGCCACACCTTATTCCTCAGTTTACTCACAAAATATGGGTGCAATAAAAATAGGAATAGGAAAAAAGGGAAGCTCATATTTTGATCTAAATATTGTCCTGGCACGAGATGATAGTAACTCTGTGCCTAAAAGTACATTTATAATAGATACAACTGGTTCTGGTGGAAATCCACAAGTGGGAGTAACACCTCAAGAAAATTTATTGTTAGGCTTTAATACGGATTTGAAAATCATTAAAAACATGCTCCGTTTAAGAGGGGAGGCAACAGCCTCGTTGTTTACACATGATGTTTATTCAGAAGAAGCGGAAGTAGATGGCGTGCCAGATTTTATGAGTAATGTTTTTACGTTACGAAACTCGTCTAATGCAGATTTTGCCTATAAGGGGATATTAGATTTTAAGTATGACTTTTTTAATTCATCGTTCAAGTACCAAGTAATAAATCCCGGTTTTAGATCACTAGGAATGACATCAGTGATAAATGATAAGAGAAAGTATGGAGCTAATTTAGGCTTCCGTCTTCTAAAGAATATGTTAACTCTAAATGTTAGATATGATGCGCAGCATGATAATTTATTAGACCAAAAGAAGTTTACTCTTGAAAGAAACACATACGGATTTAATGCAGTAGTGCGTCCCATACAATCTTTATCAATAATGTTTAATGCAATCCACAACAAGATGTTTAACGATTCTGCGAGTGATACGGTAAAGATCGATAGCCGAGTATCAACTTTTGCAACAAATGTTTCTTATCAGTTCCCAGCTTTTGGATTAAGAAACTCAGCAATGATAGGATATTCTCATCAGCTCTCAACTAATTATAATTTTTACTTGGGTGGAGATAATGATGTTACCGTAAAGAATATATTCGGAAATATTAGTACGACTATAAATGAAATGTGGTCAGTTGCCCCAGGGTTTACAACTGTAATAATAGACTCATGGACTGGAGATACAAATCAGACAATGACATTTAACTTACGAGTTAACGGAAGATTTTTTAGATCAAAGTGGAATAATGCCTTAACCATGTCAATGTCAAATTCAGATTATACAAAAGTGATGCAAGTTAACTTCCAGAGCGATTATAGAATAACAAGTTCTGATATGGTAAAACTTAAGATTAGATATTCACTTACAGATTATACACAGGGAACACTTACTAACTTCTGGGAAAATATTGCAAGTTTGAGTTATGTACATAGATTATAATTGTAACTGTTAAAAGTTGAATAAGGAGTACACACCCAACTAAATAATTGAGATGCTAGAAATTTAGTTATTATTAAAGAGTATATTTTCCATCCTATTATCCTATTATCCTATTATTTTTTAATTCCCTCTTATCATTGGTTTTCTAAATTCTATTAGCTCTAATTCATTAGAAAATTAAAATTCCAAAACAATTGCACATCAGTTATTATTTAAATATTGTAGATTTAATAGATTAAGATTAAGATTAAGATTAAGATTAAGATTAAAATAAATATAGTATAAGGAAGTTCAATGTCTGTAGATTAGAATGGATTTGGTCCGCAAGTAGTAATCTTTGAGCAAATACGAAAAATGGCTAATTCCATTGAATCTTGGTTTGAAGAATTATCGTTCTATTTTAATAAACACCCTCAAGTTTCAACAAATTCTTCCGATAATAGGTTGTCAAATTATATTATTTATTATGAGTAAGAAAATAGAAACATTAAAGGATATACTAGAAAAAACATCAAGCATTTTTGGTCTAAATGATTTTTATTCTCGCGATATACAATATTGGGAGGATGAGAATAAGAATATTTTATCTATCTCCAGAGTATGTGAGAAAGTAACAGGTTATACTCCTGACGAATTTATAAATAATTCTCAATTAATTGAAGATATAATTTATAGTGAAGATAAAGAAATTTGGGAGAAAAGATGTAAAGATGTTCATTTCGATGATGTTCATAAGATTCAATTTAGAATAAATCATAAATCTGGAAAAATAGTTTGGCTTGAACATGATTCGCAAAAGCTATACGATCCAAATGGTGTTTTTATTGGATTACGTTCGTCAAATAGAAATATAACAAAGCGTAAATATACAGATGAAATTATTAATTCAGGTTCTACTGTTCTCTTTCTTTGGAAGAATGAAGAGGGGTTTCCAGTTGAGTTTGTTAGTCCAAATGTAGAAAATATTTTTGGATATACAATAGAGGAATTTCTATCTGGAACAATTTCCTATAATGATATTATACACTCCGACTGTGAAAAAAGAGAAACTTCTGTAGTTGCCATTAATACCAAAACAAAAAATGAGAAATTCAAACATGAGCCTTATAGAATTGTAACCAAAGATAATAGAACCATATGGGTTTCTGATACTACATCAGTAAAAGAAAATTCTGATGGTATAGTTACACATTTCTATGGAATTGTTACTGATATAACAATACAAAAAGAGGCTGAACTGGTTATAAAAAACAAGGACGAGCAATATAAATCTCTTATTGAATTTTCTCCAAACGGAATTGTAATACACTCACGAAATAGAATTGTATATGCAAATGCAATGGCAATTTCATTAATCAAAGGTTCAACTTTAGAAAACTTTTATGGCTCAAAAATTAGTGATTTCATCCATTCTGATTTTCTGGAAGAGATTTCTGAAAGATTAAAACATGTATCAGATGGATTAAGAACACAAGCCTTTCTTGAAATGAAGTTCAATTGTATGGATGGAACTACAATCGATGTTGCAGTTGCTAGTACCACAATTAATTACAAGGGTGAAAATGCTATACAGACTGTATTCTACGATATTACCAAATCTAAAAAAGTACAAGAGGATTTAAGAAAGAGTGAAGAAATATATAGAAATGTTTTTAACCAATCTCCTTTAGGAATTTTGCATTTTGATAAAGAAGGGAAAGTTACAGATTGCAACGAAGAGTTTGCCTCAATAATTGGAACTATAAAAGAAAGGCTTATTGGTTTTAATATGTTGGAGCATCTTAAAGATTTAGAATTCAAAGAAGCAATACAGAATTCTTTTATAAGTGGGTCTGGTTATTATCAAAACATTTATACTTCAGTTAGCGCAGGAAAAACCACTCCAGTAATTGGTAGATTTAATGC
>CBDUTO010000052.1:0-27223 GCA_965370315.1 uncultured Melioribacteraceae bacterium | reverse complement strand
AACTATTAGCCTTTATTCATAGCGAGAAAACGTTTTTCAGCAAACCCTAATTAAAAATCAACCTCATCTTCTTCTATAAAAAATGAATCATCTAAATTTTGATTTAGCAAATAATTACTATACTTAATTATAACACTTCCGCTTAATTTCCCTTTCTCTTTGTTGCTTTCACTTTTGTCATTATTTTTAAACATAGTTCCATGCCCCGATTTTGTAGTATTAAAAAAGAATTTTGCAGTTGATGGAAGTGATGGTGTAACTTTATCTCCATATTCTAAATAGATAGTGATTGTTCCCATTTTTTTTGTGACGCTTTCAATTTTTCTAATAACACTGTAGAGTGGGTCTACCCAAAGTGTGGATAAAAGAATATCGGATGAATCTTCAAGAGGAATCACTTTTATAATATCCACCATGAAACTATCAAGTATTTCTGATTTTATATATATAGCAGAATAGGAATCAGTAAGTAATTCAGATGGAGAGAAAGTTAATCCTTGCTTAGGTATAATTGCAAACCCTTCAGATTCTATTTTTACTTTATCAGGTTGCTTAAAAAATAATTTTGCATTTGAATTTGGGGCATCAACAAAATCCATGTCAATAATAATTTCAATATCAACAGAGTAATCTTTGATTTTTTCAAAATCACTTTGAATTATATCTAATAATTCTTTTGGATTACGATCTTGTGCAAAAAGTGTTGTTGAAAGAAATAACACAAACAATGTAGTGAGTGTTTTATTTAATACTGTCATTGCGAGGAGTTCCATGTTTTTGGAACTACGTGGCAATCTCTCACAATCGTTTTTGCCTAATGTCAGATTGCTTCGGAAAAAACCCTCACAATGACAAAATTCCATTAACTTTTCCCAAAACAAATTTGTGTTAAATAAATTAAATAAGAATTGTTTCATAATAAACCTACGATAAAATATCTTTTCGTTTAAAAATAATTACAGTTAAAAAATAGAAAAATAAAATGTGACTAAGCAAAACAAAGAAAGATAAAATAATATCAGATATATCAAGAGGATTAACAAAAAAACCACGCCAAGCAGACATATGATTTGTAAATAAAAATGGTTTAATAGTTTCTAAAACCTCTATGTTCAAAGCCGAAATAATTAAGAAAGTAATTATAACAAACATTGTGGATATTATTGGACCAATAGCATTCTCTACAAGTGAGCTAAAAAGAATTGATAGAGATAAAACTGTTGTCATACTTAATATTACAAATCCATAGGAGAGTAGAAATCTCCAAATTATATCATCTTGAGCAAAGACGTAGAGTTTATTACGAAAGACAATTAATTCTCCTGTCCCAAATATCATTATTCCAAAGCCAAGGCTAATTACCAACATGAAAATTAGGAGTAGATTTGTGTATACAATTCCAGCGATGAATTTTGCAGTTATAAAATTGTGTCTTGAAATTGGACGAGTGAGCATAATTCTATAAGTCCCCGCAGTTGCCTCGCCTGCTAATAAATCTCCACCAACCAGTAGAATTAAAAATGGAATATATGCAGAGAGAGATTGTAGAATTATAAATCCAATTAAATATCCATTTAGCAAATTGCCAGAGAATTCAAATGAACTACTTAAACTTCGAGTTGCAAAGCTAAGGTATTTATCGCCCTGAAAATAAAGGGCAGTTTGTATTATTGAGGATATAATAAATATTACAACAAAAGAAATATATGTTCTTTTCTTGTTGAATATTTTAGCGAGTTCTATAAAAATTAGTTTTCTCATTCTGTAGATCCCTCAGTTATTTTTAAGAAATAATCTTCGAGAGAACGAATAGGAACAACTGAACTTACAATTATATTATTTTCTACAAGAAACTTATTTAGCTCACCAATTTCAACTTGATCCATCTCAAAAACTAATTTGTTCTTTTCAGTTTCGACATAATTATCATTCCACATTGAGAGTTTTACTATCTCCAAAGCTTTTGCAGAATTATCAACTCCAAATCTTACTTTCATCTGTGTTGAGTTTAGCAAGTCTTCTACTTTTCCTTCAATTTGGGTTGTTCCATTGTTAATAATTATCATACGTGAAGAAATAATTTCTATCTCTTTTAAAATGTGCGATGAAAGGAAAATCGTTTTATTTAGGTCATTGCTTAAATGAAGAATTAATTCTCTAATTTCTTTAATCCCTTGTGGGTCAAGCCCAGTTGTTGGTTCATCCAAAATTATAAATTGTGGATCATGCAACAATGCCTGTGCAATTCCAAGTCGTTGCTTCATTCCATAAGAATATGTTTGTACTTTACTACGCGCTCTTTTTTTTAATCCAACAATTTCTAATACTTCTTTTATTCGCTTTTTCTTTATCTCTTTACCAGAAATCTTACCAAGAATATCAAGGTTTTTATATGCAGATAGATAAAGATAGAAGTCAGGTTTCTCTACAATTGCACCAACATTTTTAAGAATTTCTACTCTCTCCTTTAATAATGACTTCCCAAATATTTCAATTGAACCAGATGTAGGTTTAATAAGCCCAAGTAACATTCTAATAGTTGTACTTTTGCCTGCTCCATTAGGTCCAAGGAAACCAATCACTTCGCCGCGATACGCAGTTAAATTAAGTTTATTAACTGCCACAAGAGATCCATACTTTTTTGTAAGATTTCTTGCTTGTAGTATTATTTCAGAATTATTTTCATCCATTTGAGTATTTCATTGTTTTTGGTTGCCAATATATTCAAAAAATAGAATAAAGAAATGTTTTGAATAATTTTAAGTTCAATATAAATAGGTACATTTCCCATTGAAAATAAAACCATTAGTTAGTAGTTTTATTACTCTAATGAAAATAGGAAAGAGTATGAGAATTGGAATTCCAAAAGAGACACATCATGAAGAGAAGAGAGTGGCAATTGTTCCAGCTGGTGTTGATTCTTTAGTGAAATATGGTCACACCGTGTTTATTGAAACAGATGCTGGAAATGGTAGCCATTTTTCAGATGAAGAATATAGAAATGCAGGGGCGACAATAGTCTATACTCGTGAAGAGGTTTATCAACGAGCTGAAATTATTGCACAGATATCACCTTTAACTGAAAGGGAAGTAGAGTTACTTGAAGAGAAACAGATTGTTCTAGCTTTTCACAAATTTGCTGTGAGTGAAAAAAATGTAATTGAGGGAATGCTTGAAAGAAAGATTACTGCAATTAGTTACGAGTTGATTGAGCAAAATGATGAAGCGCCAATCCTTCACTCAATGAGTGAAATTGCTGGACAACTTGCAGTTCAAATTGGAGAGCGTTATTTGGGTAGTGATTTCGAATCTGGTCGTGGTATTATGATGGGTGGTATCACTGGTGTTGCTCCAGCTGCTGTTGTAATTCTTGGTGCAGGTGTTGTTGGCTTAAACGCTGCTCGTGCTGTGATTGGTAGAGGTGCGCAAGTTATTGTATTAGATAGAGACATTAAAAGATTAAAAAGAATCGAGAATATTCTTTCAAAAAACATTACTACTGTTGTTGCTAATCCATACACAATTGCACGTGGAGTAAAATTTGCTGATCTTTTAATCTGTGGAGTTCAAGTAAGGGGCGAAAAAGTACCACATGTTATTGATGAAGCTATGGTGAAAACCATGAAGAAAGGTGCAGTAATTGTTGATCTATCAATTGATCACGGTGGTTGTGTTGAAACAAGTAGACCAACAACAATTTCTGATCCAGTTTTCGTAAAACATGATGTCATCCATTTTTGTGTTCCAAATATTCCAGCAATGGCTGCTCGAACCGCTTCTTTTGGACTTTCTAATGCATTGTTAGATTACATTATCGATATTTCAAATAATGGATTATCTAATGCTGTTCTTGGAGATACAGATTTTTCAAAAGGAATATGTACTTACAATGGATTTTGTTCAAATCAAATCATTGCAGATACATTTAATTTGGAGTATAGAAGACTTCATATTTTCTCCACTAATTAAAAGTTAAGTATTAAAATGACAATAGATGATTTAAATATAAAGTCAGCAAGAAAACTTTCTTGGCTTGAAAAATATAATTCAAAACTTGTAACAGCTAGTGAAGCAGTTAAACATGTTAAGTCTGGTGATAGTATAATTGTACAGCCTGGATGTTCTGCACCACTTAGTATTTTGCAAGCAATGGTTGATAGAAAAGATGAACTCTCTGAAATAACAATGTATCATATACTTATTGTTGGAGACATACCATATTTACAACCTGGAATGGAAAAGCACTTTAAACATAAGGCGTTTTTTATTGGTGCAAATTCACGCAAAGCTATTAACGATGGAAGGGCAGAGTTTATTCCTATTTTCTTATCTGAAGTAACGTTGTTATTTAAAAATGGAATTCTTCCCGTGGATATTGCATTTATTAATGTATCACCTCCTGATGAACATGGTTTTTGTAGTTATGGTATTGATGTTGGTAATATTAAAACACCAACCGAAAAAGCTAAAATAGTTATTGCACAAGTTAATCAGCAAATGCCTAGAGCATTAGGGAATAGTTTTATACATATCAATAAGATTGATTATATAGTTGAGATAGATGAACCACTTTTGGAATTACCTCAAGTTGATCCGAATGCATCTGCAGAAATAAAGGATATTTATGATAGTATTGGGAAAAATGTTGCAGAATTAGTTGAAGATGGTTCAACACTACAAATGGGTATTGGTGCAATTCCAGATAATGTAATGAAGTATTTAAGAAATAAAAAAGACCTTGGTGTTCATACTGAAATGTTCTCTGATGGAATGATTGAGTTAGTTGAGGAAGGTATTATTACTGGTGATTCTAAATCTCTCCATAAAGGAAAAATTATTGCTGGCTTCGTACTTGGGACAAAAAAAGCTTACGATTATATTGACAATAACCCAATATTTGAATTTCATCCTCAGGAGTATGTTAATGATCCTTTTATAATTGCAAAAAATGATAAAATGGTTGCAATAAATTCTGCTATTGAAGTTGATTTAACGGGTCAGGTTTGCTCTGATTCTATTGGAACAAAATTATTTAGTGGAATTGGTGGTCAGGTTGATTTTATTCGAGGTGCGGCATATTCGGATGGTGGTAAACCAATTATTGCACTTCCATCCACAACAAAGGATGGAAAAATATCACGAATTGTAGCTACGTTAAAACCTGGTGCAGGGGTTGTTACATCAAGAGGTGATGTACATTATGTTGTTACAGAGTATGGTGTTGCTCAACTTTGGGGTAAATCAATTAGAGAACGTGTAAAAGAATTAATTAATATTGCTCATCCAAAATTTAAAGATGAGCTTTCAGAATTTGCTAACAAAACGTATAATTTAAATTTATGATTGCAGTTATTGGTGATGTTCATGGTTGTTACTACACTTTAGTAGAATTATATTATAACATTAAAAAGAAGTATCCTGATATCGAAATATATTCTGTAGGGGATTTTGTAGATAGGGGAAATAACAGTTACGAGGTTATGGAGTTTGTAATTGATAAAAAAATCAAATTTACTCCAGGTAACCATGAGTATATGTTTTATAATTTCTTTAAGGATCCTTCTTCAGTGTTTGCTCGTTCATGGGTATTTAATGGAAGTGAAGCTACATTAGAATCATATGAGGATAATGAAGAGAGTGTTTTCGCACACATTGAAGTTATAAAAAAAGCACCCTTTTATTTTAATACTCCAGATTGCTTTATTTCTCATGCTGGGGTCTCAAAAGAGTATTCGTACTTCTTGCCAAAAGATTTTAGAAATGATTTATCGGCTCTTCACGATTTAATCTATAATGATTATCGCTCAGATAGGGGCGTATTGTGGTGCAGAGATGAACCACTTAATTTGGGCAAATTACAAATTATTGGACATACCAAACATCAAGAAATTATTTTGGATGAAGATAATAATGCTGCTTACATAGATACAGGAGCATATGTTGGGAACAAATTGAGCGCAATAATTGTTGATAAGGAGCAAATAATAGATGTGCTTGACGTTAAAACTCATTTGAATGATATAATATAGAAGTACTTAAAGTTAAAAGTGCCTTCAGTCAACTAAAGTTAAAAAAGAAAAATAATTTAAAACATTCTCTTTTAACTAATGTTTTATCGCTTTTTTAACTTTAGCACTTTTAACTTAGCAACTTTTAGTGCTTTTTAAAAAAAGGTAAAATTTCATAACCCTCATAATAACCATTGAAATTAAAGTAGTAATTAAATAATTTTGTCTATCAGTTTTTGTTTAATCGGAGGAATATCGAATATAGTTCTACCATAATTGTAAAAAATAACTTTAGGTACTGAAATTTACGGTAGAAAATCAAAACTGATGCGAAAGACAATTAGTTCTCTAATATTTCTTTTTATTGTCACTTCAATAGTAGCATCTCTCGGTTTTACCAGCAGAAAAATTCATTCTGAACATTTGAGTAATTCAAATGATATGGATAACTATATCTTTGCTGATGGAAACAACATCAATTTTGCAAATGACCTTACGAGTGCAAGTTTCTTTTTGTCAGATTCTACTGATTCACTTGAAAATTTACTTCTTATAGATTCACTATTAAGTGATTCAGATTCAGCAACTTCTTATACCATACTTAGTGATTCACTATCAAGTGACTCATCTTCAATATATACACAACTTGGTGACTCTGTTGCAGTGGTAGATTCAATGGCTATTGATTCCACTGCGCGTCTTAAGCATTTCCACTATATACAACCAGATTATTACAATGCGAGCGCAACTGAAAGATTTAAATCAAATTTCTTAATCTATCCATCTGTTTCTAAGTCACAAAAAGTTGTTGAACTAGATTCTACTGGGCAATTTGTTCTTGTTAAAGAAATTATTGCTGGAAAAGAATCAAGAGTTATGCTTAAAATGCCTCTCAGTGAATATATTGATAAAATGATTGATGAGGTTAATAAAAGAGGACTTACAGATTTAGGAAGAAAATTTAAACTTATTGAGCAGCAAGATGATTTAGGAAGTTTACTTACTGATATTACAAATATTGAAATTCCATTACCTAGTGTATCATTCCTCTCAATATTTGGTCCACCTAAAATTAGCATAAGAATTAATGGTGCGGTTGATATACATGGAGCTTGGCGAAATGAAACGACGGAGGGATTAACTGCTTCTCGTCTTGGAAATACTCGTAACGAGCCTGATTTTAGTCAGACAGTTCAAATTAGTGTTAATGGAACTATTGGTGATAAACTTACAATTGGAGCAGATTGGAATACTGAAAGAACTTTTGAATTTGAGAATCAACTTAAGTTACATTACAAAGGTTATGAAGATGAGATAATTCAATCCATTGAAGCTGGTAATGTGTCAATGCAAACTTCACCACTTATTGGTGGTAGTGAAGCACTATTTGGAATAAAAGCAAAATTTCAGTTTGGACCTTTTACTCTTACAGCTCTTGCTTCGCAAAAGAAGGGTGAAGTACAAGAAGTTGCAGTTACCGGTGGTAGTGAAAAAAATGAATATTCAATTCAAGCATATAATTATTCAGAGAATAATTATTTCCTTGATACAATTTATGCAAGTACCTTACCACAGTATAATTTCTTTAATAATTATTTTGGAAATCTCACCCCACAAGATAACCAGGAGTCGCCAAAGTACTTTGTTAAGGAGTTAGAGGTATGGCGAACAGCTACCGGAGTTATTGATGAAGCTAAACAAAAGAGAGCAAATGTATATATCGATCTTCCAGGTAGATTATTTGACGAAACATATGATGAAGCTTTAAGAGACCCTACTCTTGATAGTGAGCAGGGTGAAACTATTATTTATGATCGCTTTGAAAAATTACAGGAGAACTACGACTATATTTATCATGAAAGGACTGGTTTTATAACTTTTAAAACGCAAATTCAAAGAACAGATGCTATTGCTGTTGCTTATCGAATAGAGGGTGATTTTATTAATGATCCAAGTGGTGATTTGTTTTTTGGCGAATTTGAAACGGATCTTAATATTGAAGATACAGTAATGTTGTTAAAACTAATTAAACCTGAAAATCTTCAACCACAAAATAAAACTGCTTGGAAATTACAGTTAAGAAATATATACCCATTAAATGGTAGAGATCTTGATAAAGAAGGTTTCACATTCGATATGTTCTACAATACAGAAGGGCAGGAACCACAGAACAATCTTGATGGGAAAAAATTACTAAGTGAATTTGGATTTGATAAATTGGATGATAGTGGTCAGAAAAATCCAGATGGTGCATTTGATTTTAGAGAGGGTTTTACAATTATTTCAGAAACAGGTGAAATAATATTCCCGGTACTTGAACCTTTTGGAAATGATTTTCCTGAAGATTTACCTGATTCACTTAAATACAATAGTGTTTATGATACTACAAAAACGTTTGCCCAGCAAGATGTAACAAAAAATAAGTTTATAATGAAGGGAGAGTATTCTGCGGAGGTCTCTTCTACATTCCAAATTGGTTTTAATGTAGTAGAAAACTCTGTTCGTGTTACACTTGATGGTCAGGAACTTAAAGTTGGAACCGACTATGTTGTTGATTATAATATTGGGCAAATTACAATGCGTAATGAAGCAGCACTTGTTTCAGGGGCAAATTTAAAGATAACTTTTGAGCAGAATGATCTATTTGCACTTGCATCTAAAACTTTGCTTGGTTTGCGAGGAGTATATGAATTTAGTAAGGAGACAAAGCTTGGATTCTCTTTCTTAAACTTAAATCAGAAAACTTTGAGTGATAAAGTAAGAATTGGTGAAGAACCTTTAAATAATTCAATTTACGGAATTGATTTTAATACCAAACACGATTTGCATTTTATGACTACCGCACTTGATAAAGTATTCTCTACCAGTGCAAAATCATCCTTTGAACTAAAAGGTGAATTTGCATATATGGATCCAGACCCAAATACGAAGAAGAGTACAATCCCTAGTGATGATGGACAAAGTATAGCTTACATAGATGATTTTGAAGGTTCAAAGAGAACAATTCCTATTGGAATTTCTTATACAACATGGAAAGATTTATCCGTTCCAGATGACATGGAGCTTATTGGTGATTTAGAGAAAGATGAGCAGATGGATTATAAAGGGAAAAGTTTCTGGTATAATATTTTACCTTCAGTTATAACCACTGATATGATTTGGCCAAATAAACAAGTTGCTACAGAAGATAGACAAGTAACAGTCCTTGATTTTGTTTATAGACCAAATGAAAGAGGAATGCAAAATGATACTCCAGACTTAGAAGGAAACTCTGATAAAGCTTGGGGTGGAATGATGAAAGTACTCTCTTCAAGTGCGAATAATTTAATTGAAGAGAAAATTGAAGCTATTGAATTTTGGATTAAAATAGAAAACTTGAAAGATGTTCCTGAAGGGACCATACTTAATCTTGACCTTGGTCTCATTAGTGAAGATGTAATTCCAAACTCAAGACTTGATACAGAGGATAAAAACTATAATGATGTTGTTGATGAGGGTGAAGATACTGGTATTGATGGATTCTACAATGTTAATGAACCAAACTATAATGATCCATACGCTGACCCTAATGCTGACGATTTTTCATTTGTACAAGGTGGATATCTTCCTGAGCATTTTCTTTCTATAAATGGTACTGAAGGTAATGCCACATTAACTGATATTGGTCGATTCCCAGATAGTGAAGATTTAAATAATAATAAAAAAGTTGATAAAATTGATAGCTATTTTCGTTATGAAATTCCACTTGATACAAGTGTTGCTATAAATCCTTTTGTTGCAGGTGGTGGTGCTATTCTGGAAGGTGGTGGAAAGTCAGATTGGTATTTATTTAAAATTCCATTAAAAGATTATGAAAGTAAAGTAGGCTCACCTAGTTTCTCTTTAGTCGAGTTTATTAGACTCTGGATTAGTGGTGTAGATAGCGAGATTCATTTCAAATTAACAGAGTTTAATCTTGTTGGTAACCAGTGGCAAAAAATTGTTGATGGTAATAAAGTTACAGAGGAAGATACAGTTCTTACAGTTTCAAATGTTAGTGTTGAAGATAATCCAGATTATATTATACCACCTGGAATTGTAAGAGAACAAGATAATACTACTGATCAAGATGTATTAAAAAACGAACAATCTTTAGATCTAAGTATTATTGGTTTAGATGATGGGGATAGTAGAACTGTTGTTAAATATCTTGTTAAGGGTTTAGATGTTTTTAACTATTCTGAAATGAAATTGTTTGTACGTGGTGATTCTGACGATCTACCTGGCTCAATCTCCTGGTATGAAGATGAGGATAATTATGCTACAGATTTGTATTTCCGCTTTGGTGCTGATAGTACCAACTATTATGAATATATACAGCCAACAAAACTAAATAAAGATTCTAGTGGTAGTACTGTTAATGGTGGATGGGATGAAATTAGTATTAAATTTGAGAACTTAACAACTATTAAAGAGCTACGTCCTATTGACTCTATTACAACAGTCTATAGAGTTCCAGTTCCTGGTAAACCTGGACATTATTATGGAATTAGAGGAAATCCTAGCTTAACAAAAGTTTCATTTTTAGCATTGGGAATTGTAAATCCACTTTTCAAAGGTCCTAAATTTGAAAAAGTTTATGGTCATCTATGGGTAAACGAGTTACGAGTACTTGGAGCCAATGATACCGAAGGTTGGGCTGCGACTGCCTCTGCTAGTTTAAAACTTGCTGATATAATATCAATTAGTGGTAATTACAAACAAAGCGATCCCTATTTTCATAAACTTTCAGAACGTTTTGGTAACCGTGTAGATTCAAGAAGTTGGGGTGTTTCAAGTAATCTTAATGTAATTAAACTTATGCCTTTTAATATGCCTGGAAGTAAATTAAATATAAATTATTCTCACTCAGAATCAATTTCTAAACCTCTATACAAACCAAGAACTGATGTGCTTGTAGAAAAGGCGGCTGAGAGTAGTAGTAATCCAGATAGTATAAAAACAGAGACAGAGACAATGAAGGTCTCTGATACTTGGTCTGTCTCTAATATTCAACTTAGAATTCCATCAAAGGCATGGTACATTCGTGAAACAATAAATGGATTAACATTTAACTATAGTTATAATAGCTCTAGTTCAAGGAATCCTTCAACAGAGTCATCAAACAGTTGGATCTGGAATGGTAGTGGAAAGTACCAAGCAAAGTTTAGCAAAGAGAATTATTTTCAACCTGCTAACATTCCAATATTAGGAGAATTTTTTAAGTTATTTGGCGATTATAGTAATGTGAAAATATATTTTACTCCGCAAACATTTGATGCTGGTGTGCTAGCTAAAAGAAATTATTCCTATAGCAAAACGAGAACAATCGGAATTGCAGCAGATGTTAGACGTGACTTTACAGCTTCTCGTAATTTTGGGTTTAATTGGTTATTATCTCAAGGTGGATTTCTAAATCTTTCCACTAATTATAAATTAAATGTATCCTCATCGCTTCTTTATCTTTTAACAGAAGAAGATGGAACAGCACGAGAAGAAGCAGATATTTGGTCAGATATATTTAATGGAAATTTATTTGGAAGAGATAATAGTTATAGCCAAAATGTTGGATTGAACCTTAAACCTAAAATGCCTTCAATTTTAAGCTTAGATAAATACTTTACAATTACTGGTTCATATACAGTTACATACACATGGCAAAATAATTTCTCGCAACCAGATTTAGGACGTAGTGCAGGATGGGGAAATAGAATTAGTGCTGGATTAACTGTGAAATTAAAATCAATAATGGATCCAGTATTTGTCTTGATGAAGGGAGATAAAGGGGATACTAAAAAAGTTTCGAAAGCTAAAAGAACAAGTAGAAAAAGCAGTAAATATAGTAGAGATAAGTCAGAAAATATAGATGATCAGATTAAGAAGCAGGATGATCTAAATAAATCAAATAATTCTGCCGATAGCCTCGCAGATTTAAATAACCCATCAATGTTTAATAACATACTTGGAGTTATGTTAGGTTCTATTCAATATGTTTTGTTTGATTATGATAACTTCTCATTTAACTTTAGTCAGAACAATACTAACGGTAATAGTGGATTGTTAGCAACTGGTAGTGGATTCTACAACTTTTGGGGACCTGCTCATGATGATATGAATGGTCCAAGCAGGATGTATCAGATTGGACTTTCGAGTGATCCAGGTCTTAGAGCTATTGGAGGGACACTCTCGAATAAGTTTTCACAGAAAAATAGTTTTACTATAAAAACCAAACGCCCACTCTGGAAAGGTGCCAGCATAGATGTAAATTGGGCTCTTGGTTGGGGTTATAATGAATCCGTTTCACTACAAATTGATGAAGTAACTGGCGAACATATTATTACAAATACGACTGCAACTGGTAATCTAGATAGAACATTTTTAACAATTCCTGTTGCAGGCGCAAATCTAACTGCTGTAAATGATCTTTATGATCCTACTGCTGAAAATACTAATCAGAGTATATCTAATGCATTTCTTCAAGGTATGGAATCTATTCCACTTCTTGCAAAAATTCCAATATTAAGTGATTTATCACAATATATCCCTCGTCCAAACTGGAGAATAAGTTGGACAGGAGTGGAAAAACTACCATTAATCGGAAATCTATTCAAACGTGCATCATTAACCCATGCATACTCTTCAAAATATACAGAGGGTTGGAAACTAAGCGCTGATGGTAATGAAGAAATTCAAACTCAAAAAATATCATATGGGTTTACACCATTGGTTGGTGTTAACTTTACATTTGCGGAACTTTGGGGTGGAAACCTGATTGGGAATGTGAAATATTCATCAAAAACAGATTATACTTTAGGTATTGCTACAAAAGCTACAACTGAAACTCTCTCTAATGACATTAATATTTCAGTGAATTTTTCAAAATCTGGATTCCAATTACCACTTTTTGGTCTATCTTTAAAAAATGATATTGAAGTCTCTATGGCATATACTATGGGGAAGAACTCATCATTAATTTATTCAATGGGCGACAGTTTTGATGAAGAAGGAAAACCTCAAAATGGTTCTAAGCGGGTTACTATTGAACCACGTGTGAAATATGTAATGAGTTCACGTGTTACAATTTCTATATTTTATAAAAGAACAACTGTTGAACCTGAAGGAGCCAATCCAATGCCAGCTACAACAACTAATGAAGCTGGACTTGATGTACATATATCAATTCAGTAATTCTATCGAATTATTGTTATTATATTATTAGAAAAATATTAGGAAAAAGATGAATAGACCGAAAATACTATGGGTTGATGATGAAATTGAGATGTTAAAATCTCACATAATATTTCTAGAAGAGAAAGGTTATGATATAGAAACAGTTACAAATGGGGAAGATGCAATTTATTTAGTGAAAGAAAAATCTTTCTCCCTTATTTTCTTAGATGAAATGATGGCAGGAATGGGGGGACTTGAAACTCTTTCAAAAATAAAGGAAATCAATCCAAATATACCGGTTGTAATGGTAACCAAAAGTGAAGAAGAATCTTTGATGAATGATGCAATTGGCCAAAAAATTGCTGATTATTTAATTAAGCCAGTAGTTCCATCACAAATGTTAATGGTTTGCAAAAAAATACTTGATGGACAAAAAATCTCTGGAGAGTATGTTCAACAAGATTACATGAAAGATTTTAGTCAAATTAGTAGATTACTCTCAGAAGATTTAGATTATGAAGATTGGATTGAAATTTACTTGAAATTAATTAATTGGGATTTGGAATTAGATTCGCACCCTGAAGTGGATTTGCGTGAAACACTTGCTGCACAAAGAAAAGAAGCAAACCAAGAGTTTAGCAAGTTTGTTGAAAAAAATTATACTAACTGGATTAATAATCTGGGAGAATATAAAACTCCAAAATTAACAACTGAAATTGTAGCCGATTATGTTCTACCAGAAGTTGAAGATTCGAAAGGTCCAGTCTTTTTCTTTGTGTTGGATTGTTTAAGGGCAGATCAGTGGCTAGTAATGGAGAAGCACTTAATAGACTTATTCGAAATTAAAAAAGATTATTATTACTCAATACTTCCAACAGCCACTCCATATGCTCGTAACTCTCTGTTCGCAGGTCTCTTCCCATCAGATATTGAAAGACACTACCCAGATTATTGGGTCTCTGGAAATGATGATGAGAGAAGTATGAATAAGTATGAAAAAGAATTACTTCAAAAACTTGTAGATAGAAAGAATGTAAAACTTAGAAACGATTTGAAATATATGAAAATTATAGATCCAGAAGTTGGACGTAGTTTTGAAGGCCATATAGGTTCACATCAAAAAACACACTTTATGGCAGTTGTTGTTAATTTCTTAGATATGATTGCTCATGGGCGTTCTGATTCTGATATTCTTAAAGAAATTGCACCAGATGAAGCTGCGTATAGATCTCTAACAAACAGTTGGTTTGCACATTCATCATTACTTGGTATGTTTAAAAAGATTTCTAAAATGAAGAATGCTAAAATAATTATTACTACAGATCATGGTAGTATAAGATCTATGAGAGGTGCAAAAGTATTGGGTGATAAGGAAGCATCATCTAATTTGAGATTTAAATATGGAAGAAACCTTAAAGCTGAAAATAAACATGCTGTCTATGTGAAGGATCCATTAGAATACAAATTGCCAAGACGTGGGGTTACAATTAGTTACATCTTTGCTAAGGAGGATTACTATTTCGTTTATCCAACAAACTATCACAAATATTTATCACAATATAAAGATTCATTCCAGCATGGTGGAATCTCAATGGAAGAGATGATTCTTCCAGTAATTACTATGGAGAGTAAAACTTAATTGGAATTTCCTTTTAAAATAATTGTTGAATCTGAAGTTGAAACAATTAAAATTGCAACAGAATTATCTAAACATCTCAAAGGTACTGACATTATTGCTCTTACTGGTGATTTGGGAACGGGTAAAACATTTTTTGTGAAAGCAATATTAAAGGAGTTTGGAATTGAAGAAGTAACTAGCCCTACGTTTTCTATTGTAAATTCCTATGCAGCGAAAGTAAAAATAAATCATTTTGATTTTTATAGAATTAAAAAACTAGTAGAATTATACGATATTGGTTTTGAAGAATATTTAAGTGATTCATCAGCAATTACATTTATAGAATGGGCTGAAATGTTTGAAGAGATATTACCAAAAAATATTTATCGAATTAATATTATATATTTAGATGATTCAAAAAGAGAAATTACAATTGAAATTAAATGACTAATAAAGAATTCAAACCAATACTTGCAATTGAAACTTCAGATGAACTCTGTAGTACTGCAATTATGTTATCTGAAGAAAGTTTTGCAGAGATAAATTTCCAAAAGAAATTTGTTCATTCTGAAAAGCTTATGCCAATGATATCAGATTTGTTAAAAAATGCAAATATAAAATTAGATGATGTTGGCTCAATTGCTGTATCAATGGGACCTGGCTCATTTACTGGTCTTAGAATTGGATTAACAATTGCTAAAGGATTAGCAGCTGGACGAAAGCTCCCAATAATTCCAGTTCCAACTTTTGATGCTCTAGCTTTTCAATTAAGTTCAATAATTCCTATTGGTACAAGTTTTGTTATTGCAAATAATGCCAATATAAATGAAATATATTTTGCAAAATATAGAGTTGTTGAAAATAGATTTGAGGTATTGAATGAATCTTGTTTGGTTGAAAAAAGTAAATTTCAATCAATGTATGAGGATGGTGATTTGCTTTTTGGTAACTTCACAATTGAAAAAAAAGATTTTAGGACTTCGTCGCCAAATGCTTCAGCTGTTGCAAAATGGGCTTATCTTTTTGGAGAGGATTTAGTAACTTTCGACCACGATTTATTGGAACCAAATTATTTAAAAAATTTTATTGTTAAGGTAAAAAAATGAAGATAGTAAAATATATTATTTTTCTCATACTTTTTGTTACAGTTGTTAATGCTCAAGTAATAGGACCAAAAATTTCAACTCTTGCTCAGGAACATGATTTCGGTCAAATTGTTGAGGGGTCAATTGTAGTTCATGATTTTATTATTACTAATGATGGTGATCAAGAGCTCTATTTAATTAAAGTGAGTTCAACATGTGGATGCACAGTTGCAAAGCCAGAAAATGAAAAATTGCAGCCTGGAGAAAAAACAAAATTAAAAGTTACTTTTAACTCAGCCTCCAGACATGGAAGACAAAAAAAACATATAAATGTTTTTACAAATGATAAAAATAACACTAGATATCGTTTGGTGATTCTTGCAAATGTAATTAGTAAAGAAGAAGTTGGAAGTAAAACTGAATCGACACCTCGTATCTCTGTTTCCGAAAACAAACATAATTTTGGAACGGTTAAAGAAGGAAGTGTTCTTTCTTTAGATCTAGATATTAAAAGTATAGGTACTAGTGAACTTATAATTACAGATGTTCAAACATCCTGTGGGTGTACAGCAGCATTGCTGAGTAGTGATAAATTAAAGCCAGGTGAGGAAGGGAATATTAAAATAGAATTGGATACTAAAGGTATGAAAGGAAAGAAAACTCGTACTTTAGCAATTAGATCTAATGACCCTGTAAATCCAAAAATGGTAATCACCTTATTTGTTGAAGTTGAAAAATAGAATATAGGATATAGAATGGGATTTTTTACTAGATCAAAACAGAATATTTCGCCAGAAAGCAAAAAACGGGATGTACCCAATGGGCAGTGGGTTAAATGTAAAGCATGTGAAGAAATTATAAATATTAAACAGTTAGAACTTCACTCGTGGGTTTGTCATAAATGTAATTATCATTTCCGTATTGGAAGTGAAGAGTATACATCTCTACTTATAGATAGTGGTAGTTTTAAAGAATATGATAAAAAGATGCGCTCTGCGGATCCATTAAATTTTGAAGATACAAAAAAATATAAAGATAGAATAAACGCTGCAATAAAGAAAACCGGAATGAATGATGCTGTGAAATGTGGCATTGGTAAAGTTGATGGGAAGAAAATATCTTTTGCATGTATGGATTTCAAATTTATTGGTGGCTCTATGGGATCAGTTGTTGGTGAGAAGATCGCCAGAGCTATTGATAGAGCTTATGAACAAAAGATCCCTATGGTGCTGATTTCACAAAGCGGTGGTGCAAGAATGATGGAAGCTTCGCTATCCTTAATGCAAATGGCTAAAACAAGTTCACGACTCGCGCGCTTAGCCGATGCAAATTTACCATATATTTCAATTTTAACAGATCCCACTACTGGTGGTATTACTGCTAGCTTTGCTATGCTTGGAGATATAAATATCGCCGAACCTAATGCTCTTATTGGATTTGCAGGGCCTCGTGTTATTAAAGAAACAATTGGACGTGATTTACCAGATGGTTTTCAAAAGTCTGAATTTTTGCAAGAACATGGTTTTATTGATTTCATTGTTGAAAGAAAAGATATGAAAGGAAGACTTTCTCAAGTAATTGACTATATGACATAGAGCTTTTTAAAATAGATTATTTAAAAAGGTTAGCTTATTAGTTTAGGTTAACCTTTTTTTATTGTGAAACAGTCATTCCCACAAGATACTAGTGGGAATGACAAATATAAATCTATTCTCCCTGAGCTAACTTAATCATTACAGATACCTCATTAACCAACTCTTCATTAGTTCCATCAAAGCCTACACTTTTGAATTTAATATTTTGGTCAGCTCCAATAATAAATTTAGTAGGGATTCCAGACACCTTAAATTTACTTATTACATCATTATTTACATCCATTAAAACGGTAAGCTTATAGCCATTTTTAGATATAAAATTCTTTGCATTTTCAAGTTTATTATCAACTCGTTCCCAAGAGTTAACAAATAAGAATTCAACAATATCATTATCCTTAAATTTATCATTCGCTTCTTGCATTGCAGGGAAGGAGCGTATACATGAACCACACCATGCTGCCCAAAAATCAACAATAACGACTTTTTCTTTAAAGTCTGAAAACTTAATAACATTTCCATCGATATCATTTAATCCAAAGTTGGGTGCTGGCTCATTTATCATTTCACTTTTTAGTCTTTCTAATAATTTTGCTTCACCTACTGCGGAGAATTTAGATAAATATTCATCGTAACCATTATCACTACCATTCACTTTTGAATATGCAATTTTAAGATAATTTAACATTGCACTACTACCTTTATTCTCAGTTAAATAATCCTCTAGTACATCTTTGGCTTTCTCAAATTGCTCTAAATCAATAAGTAGGGAAGAGTACAATTCATTTAGTTCAACATTACTACCTCCTAAATAGGATTGCCCCTCTAGGGCAAGTTTAAGTGCTGCATCTTTATTTCCTAATTTATTGGTCACAGCCCGGAGTTAAAACCATGCACTTTAGTGCATCTCGCTTTAGCTTCTAAAAATGTTTACTTTAGATGATTGAAAATCAAAGAACCTCTGGTCATACAGTATCACGTCTAACAGTACATATAGTTTGTAGTACGAAGTATAGATATACAGTTTTAGATGGAGATAAAAAGCAACGATGCAGAATTATCCTGAGACAAATATGTGAATCTGAAGATGTTCGGATATTAAAAGGAGTAATCTCAAGCGACCATGTTCATATGCACGTAAGTTATCTTCCATCTCACTCAATAAGTAATCTAGTAAAAAAGTTAAAAGGGAGAAGTTCAAGGAAATTACAGCAAGAATTTCCTGATTTGAAAAAGCGATATTGGGGACAACATTTTTGGGCAATAGGATCTGGATGTTGGAGTACCGGCAATATAACTGATGAGATGGTAAATGAATATTTGGAACACCACAGAAAACCGAGTTCAGAGGATGAGTCAAATTTCATTTTGGAATAATTGACTTTTAGTCAAAAACTAAAACTATGGACTTGTAGTCCATAGTGGTTTATTCTGAACTGTTGCTGCAATTTTTAATATTTCAGAAAAATAGTATTCTCGTTCTTCATCCCAACCTGATTTTGAAAGATATCTCGGTTGATTAGAAGTATTGTTTTTTAGATTATTTCTTGTTGCATCAACACCAATATGAATTAATTCAAGTGCTTCTTCGTTATAGTTTTCTTCAATTATTTTTTTTGTTGAATATATGAATGCATATGGATGAGATATTTCTTTAAGTTCATTAGCAGTCTCGATAGCTCCTTTTATATCATTGGCATCAATGAACTTTCTAATTACACGGTATGCAGATACTTTTGCTAATTCTGAGTTGGGATAATTCTTTTGGAATTCAATAAATCCAGCTTTTAATTGCTCAGGTGTTTCAGCACTCATTATTTTTTTGTTTGCTATTTCAGATGCATATTTGCTTTTTGGATATTTCTCTAAAACCATATTCTCATATATTTCAGTATCACCTATATTTTCAGTCGTATTAGAGTACTTTGCTAATACAATTGTCTCATCTTCAGAGAGGTCAGTTTTGTTTTTTAACGTGACTAATTCATTTGAAAGTTTGCTCATCGCACTATCAGTTCCTATGCGAGAAAGGGTATAGAGATACATATCTAGATATGCATTTTTAATATTTGGATATTTTGAAAAAGTATCTTCAAACTTATTACTTGTAGATTCATTATTTGATTCAAGCCCAGCATACCAAGTACCCCATTGTGAAAGAGCAACATGATGTCCAGCAATTGCTTCTGGTAGTGTATTTCCATCAACATCATTTAAATAAACTATAAATCCATTTGAACTATTATTTTCAATAATTTCATCCTCTTTAAAAGTAATAATAATTCCTTTTGTGTTTTCAAGTGGAGTAAATTTAGCTATCCAGCCATTTCCTTCTTTTTTCATTTTGACTTGAGTGGTCTTTAAAACATCAACATCATATTGATATATGATAATGTCTACAGAATTTGATTCCGTCAGTTTTGTTTCATAAGCCGAAAACTTAACTAAAATTGGCTCTGATACTTGTGGTTTAAGTGGTTCAATTGAAAACGTGCCATTGTATTCAATATTTTGACAGCCTACAAAAGACAGTATTACTAGCGAAAGCAAAGCAATTATTTTCTTCATGTTACATCCTTTTTTGGTTTAGGTTCAAAAGATTAAGGTTTTATAAGTATAAAATATATTATAATTCTATTCTAAAATATTAAGTTCTATTTTGGTTTTGTACTATTTAATAATAACTTAGCAAAAATAAATTATAGTCTTACTTAATTTCTAATTCCTTTGGGTTAAATATGAAAAATATTAAAGCATCAATTATATTTATTCTCTTTACTATTCTTGGGTTTACGTTCACAAATTATTGTAATAAACTGGAGGAGACCATTAGTATTATTCCCAAACCTAATAAAATCACAATTGTTAAAGGCAATTTTGTGATCACTAAAAATACTTCAATGATTCTTTCAAGTCCGAGTATTATTAGTAAAAATATTGCTGAATATTTTAACTCTATTTTAGAAAATACTGTTGGATATAAACTTAATATCTCAACACAGAAAAATAGTACCGATAATTACATAAATCTTAATTCAGTGGAAAGTATAAAACTGGGAAAAGAGGGTTACACACTAAATGTGGATGAAAGTGGTGTTGAAATAAGTGGTAGCGATGCCGGTCAGTTTTATGGAATTCAAACACTCCTTCAACTATTGCCTGCTGAAGTATATGGCTCTGAAATAAAAAATAATCTTGAATTAAAAATTCCATTTGTTGAGATAGAAGATGTTCCTAGATTTGAATGGCGTGGAATGCATTTGGATGTTTGTCGTCACTATTTTTCGGTTGAGTCTATTAAAAAATATATAGATTATCTTGCTATGCATAAGATGAATACCTTCCACTGGCATTTAACCGAAGATCAGGGGTGGAGGATTGAGATAAAAAAATATCCTAAACTATCAGAAATTAGTGCTTACAGAGATGAAACAATTATTGGACATCACAATACCAATCCACAAAAATTTGATGGAAAAAAATATGGTGGCATATATTCTCAAGAAGAAATTAAGGAAATTGTAAAATATGCATCGGATAGGTTTATCACTGTTGTACCAGAGATTGAGTTGCCAGGGCACTCTGTAGCTGCGCTAACAGCTTATCCTGAGCTGTCATGCACTGGTGGACCATTTAATGTACGTACATCGTGGGGTATCTCTAATGATACCTATTGTGCTGGAAATGAAAAAACATTCGAATTTATAGAAAATGTTTTATCAGAAGTTGTTGAATTATTTCCATCTCAA
Organism: uncultured Melioribacteraceae bacterium; assembly: GCA_965370315.1. Taxonomy (GTDB): domain Bacteria; phylum Bacteroidota; class Ignavibacteria; order Ignavibacteriales; family Melioribacteraceae; genus 1-14-2-50-31-20. Next base: position 5,983 of record CBDUTO010000052.1, on the reverse strand, counting down.
TATATTCATATTGGAGGAGATGAAGCACCGAAAGATAGATGGGAAGTTTGTGAAAAATGTCAAGCCAGAATTAAAGATGAGAAATTACATGACGAACATGAATTGCAAAGTTACTTCATTACACGTATTGAGAAATATCTTAATTCCAAAGGGAAACAAATTATTGGTTGGGATGAAATATTAGAAGGTGGGTTAGCTCCAAATGCTGCGGTTATGTCATGGCGCGGAAACGAAGGGGGAAAAGAAGCTGCAAAATCAAAACATAGTGTTGTTATGTCACCAACAACCCATTGTTATTTTGATTATTATCAAACAGAGAATGTAGAGAGTGAGCCACTTGCAATAGGTGGATTTTTACCAATTGAAAAAGTTTACGCTTTCAATCCAGTTCCAGAAGAATTATCCACAGAAGAAGCTAAATATATTATTGGGGCACAGGGAAATGTTTGGACAGAATATATGCCAACTTTTGAGCAAGTAGAATACATGATATTTCCTAGAATGTCTGCAATGGCTGAAGTAGTTTGGACAAATGATAAGAATAAAAATATTGATAATTTTAAGAAGAGATTAAAAAAACAATACAAAAGACTTGATGTAATAGGTGCAAATTATTTTGGTAAAAAAGATAAATAGTAGAGCTATGTTGTGCTTATCAAGTATAAAAGATAATATTATATTTAAAGATTAAAGAGGAAAATATGTCTGAAAATTATAAACCAATTGATAAAAAAGAACGTTTAGTTGTTCTTGATGTACTAAGAGGTTTTGCACTTGTTGGTATTCTTTATGCCAATCTACTTAGCTGGAGTGGATTAAAATTTATGCTCATTTCAGACATTCAAGCTCTTGGAGATTTTTCAACGGATGTTTTTTTCTATAATTTACTAAAATATTTTGTGGATACTAAATTCTATACAATATTTTCTCTCCTTTTTGGTATTGGCTTTTCAATGCAAATTACTAAGTATAAAGATTCTCCTGGATTTATTCCGCTTTACCGTAGACGATTAGCACTCCTGTTTATTATTGGTGCTATTCATGCAACGTTTTGGTCGGGAGATATTTTAACACTATACGCTTTGGTTGGATTTATTTTAATTCTCTTCCGAAATATGGATACTAATAAATTATTCAAAGTAGCTTTGGTTTTACTTCTTGTTCCAATGATTACAGATATTATCTATATGTTCACTTTTGCCACAGATATTGAATCAATGCCAAAAATTGCATTAAAGGTCTATCCAGATATGTTGCCGGGTGAAATTGTAAGTGCTTTTCAATCTGGAGAATTTATTACTACAATTAAAACAAATTTACATAATCTAATGTGGCGTTGGTTTGATTTTATTCCATCTGGAAGACCTTTTAAAATATTAGCTCTTTTCTTAATGGGATTTTATCTTTATAGAATTAATTTCTTCAACGAATTTGCAACAAAGTGGAAAAACTTTTTTATCCTTTTCGCAATAGGAATGGTGTTCACCACAATTTCAATTAATCTTGGTGGAAGTATAGCTGTGTTTTCAAAAGATTGGGGAAATGTTCTTTATAAATTATTACATGAAATTGGTCAATTCTCTTTAGGATTCTCCTATATGGTGCTGCTAACTTTATTAGTAAATAAATTCCCAAATTTCTTTGTTTGGTATTTACTAAAAAACTATGGACGGATGTCGTTGACAAGTTACATTGGACAGACTGTAATTGGCATATTTATTTTCTATCCTATGTTTGCATTTGGATACTTTGCCTCACTTTCACTTACTAACGTATATATAATTTCTATTTTTGTTCTTATATTTCAAATAGGTTTTAGCATTATTTGGTTAAAGTATTTTGCTTTTGGTCCTGTTGAATATTTATGGAGATGTGCTATAAATAAAAAATGGTTTCCATTGAGAATTATAAAATAAAAATATGGATTTGTATGATTAACGTAGCGTTAGGAATTGATATTGGTGGAACAAACACCGTTTTTGGTTTAGTTGATGAAAAGGGGAAATTAGTATTTAAAGATTCAATCTCAACTAATGGAATGGAACCTGCAGAAAAATTATTCGAGAGACTTTTTGAGACTTTTAGTGAAAAGTTTAAAGAGTTTTCAAATGAATATAAATTAGTTGGAATTGGAATGGGTGCCCCCGATGCCAATTATTATACTGGTACTATTGAAAACCCTCCTAACTTAAACTGGGGTTATGTAGATGTTGCATCATCAATTAAAAAATATTATGATATTCCATTTGCTTTAACAAATGATGCAAATGCTGCAGCCATTGGAGAAATGGAATTTGGCTCTGCACGTGGAATGAAAAACTTCATCGAAATAACTCTTGGTACAGGACTTGGTAGCGGAATAGTTGTTGATGGCAAAATGCTATATGGTCACAGTGGAGCTGCAGGAGAGCTTGGACATGTAAATATAGTGAAAGATGGTAGAAAGTGTGGCTGTGGCAAAAAGGGATGCTTAGAAACCTATGTTTCAGCTACTGGAATTAAAAGAACAGTATTTGAAATGCTTGCCAATTCTAGAGATGAGAGTATTTTGAAAGATGTCTCCTTTACTAACCTAACAGCAAAACAGATTTATGAAGCTGCAAATATTGGTGATAAAGTCGCAATTAGTGCATTCAAATATACTGGAAAATTATTAGGAGAAGCACTTGCAGATGCAATTGCACTTTTAAGCCCTCAAGCAATTGTAATATTTGGTGGTCTCGCTCAATCTGGTGAAATTCTCTTTGCGCCAACTCGCAAAAGTATGGAAGCTAATCTCCTTCAATTTTACAAAGGGAAAATTAAACTAATCCAATCGGGTCTTTCTGAAGGTGATGCTGCTATACTTGGTGCTTCTGCATTAATATGGCAGGAGATGAAGAGAGATAATAATGGTTTCAAGTGATGTAAAATCAAGAGGGAATATGAAGACATTTTTATTACTACTACTTACAATGTTAAATGTCATTGCTAATATAAATGCAAATAATTTGTATCAAAATAGTAATGATAACAACTACAGCAAAAACATTCAAGATATTTTAAAAGAAAGAGAACTCCGCAAAATAAATAATTGGAGTCCTCCCGTTATTAAGAATTCTGGTATTGTCTTTAATCAAATTAAAACAATAGATAATTATCCAAAAGATGTAAATTCAATAATCCAAGAAAATGTATTTACTGGTAGAGACTTTGATTCATCATCGGTTGTTGATAGTATTATAATAACAAAAGAATATGGAGATGTAGAGAAACAATCTTACGCCTATAACGCAGAGGGAAATAGAATATCGTTTTTATCTGAAAATGTATTTGGTAATAATAAGGTAAATAATTTTAGATATCATTGTGACTATAATTCATTTGGAAATAGAATATCATATTTGTCTGAAGACTGGGATGGTGCTAAATGGGTAATCTCTAGCAAAAACAGTTATGATTATAATTCAAGTGGAAGAATAGTTTCGAGTATATATGAAGACTGGGATGGAATTCAAATCGTGACTGGGAGAAAATATACATACACCCATGATTCAAATGGGAAACTAATTATGTCTCAATATGAAAAATATTATAATAGTCAATGGGTAAATAAAAGTCAGGATATTTATGAATATGATTCAAATGGAAATCTGATATTGAATCTTTCAAAACTATGGTCTGGAACTCAATGGAATAACTATGAGAGGTATACTAATACTTATAATTCAAACAAATACTTGACAATCGGTTTAAATGAAAGATGGCATGGGAGTCAATGGGTGAGTGAAAAGAGATACACAAATAAATATGATCATGATGGGAATAGGACTTCTAATCTATCTGAATTATATGATGGAAGCCAATGGGTCAATGAGAATAGATCCACAATTGTTTATGATCATAATGGAAATAGGATTTATTCTCTATCTGAATCATACGATGGAAGTAAATGGAATAATCGTGACAGAGACACTTACACCTTCGATATAAATGGGAATAATACTTCACGAATATTTGAAAGATGGGATGGAAGTAATTGGGAGATTTTTTATAAAGACACTTTTACTTATAACTCTAACGGAAATAGGACTTCGTATTTATTTGAAGAATGGTATGGGAGTGAAATGGTTCAATGGCGAGGAACATACAGTTATGACTCAAATGGATGTATGACTTTGGCAATAGATGAAGAGTGGATTGGAGACAATTGGGTGAATGATAGTAGAATGACATTTAATAATGATTCAAATGAAAATATGACTTATGGTTTTGGTGAAAAGTGGAAGAATAATGATTGGGTAGGTTCGGATAACTCTCTATTCTTTTACGATTCTTTCGGGAGGCATTTCGGTTTTTCAGCTTCAAAGATCAATACTTTTTATAGTATAATTACAAATACTGAAGAATCAAATCTAAACGATTTAGATTATCAAATATCTCAGAATTACCCTAATCCTTTTAACCCAACAACAGCAATCAAATATAGATTACCAGAAAAAAGTAATATTAAAATTGAAATATTTAATATACTCGGGCAAAGTGTGAATTTATTAGTTAACTCAGAAAAACTAGCTGGTCATTACGAAGCCACTTGGGAGGCATTCAACTTACCAAGTGGAATTTATTTAATTAGTATTAGAGCCGAAGGATTGAGTACAAAGAAGATTTTCAATCGAGTTAAAAAAGCAATACTCTTAAAATAGTTTTCAAGAGTATTTGAATATATCTTAATAAAATTAGTTGATGTAAGGTAGTATTTCGTTAATAGTGACTGCTTCTTTTTTGTCATCAATATCAATTACAACTAAAAAACCATAAAGTTGTCCAGTTGAGAAAAATGCGTTCATCAACTTTGCTTGATTGCTTTTTATATTCTGTCCAGTAGAGTCTGACCAGATTTCAGTTGTTGTTAAACATCCTTTGGATGGTGTAAGTGGAGCATAAGGTAGAGTATCATAAAAAGATAAATCGTCAACCGAACCATGCATAACAATTTTTCTCCGTCCAGTATTTCCTGCATAAAATGATTCATAGATTGGTAAATATTCTTTCCAGCTTTCTGGTAGAAGATTTTTGTAGTCTTTTATATCCCAATGAGATTTAGAGACTGTTGAATGATACCAAAGCTTTATTGGTACTTCGTAAGGTATACGTGTTAACACTGCTGCTGTTGGACCAATAGAAGGGGTAGGGGAGTTGTAAAACCCAACTACAGAGAAAATCCCTTGAGGTGTATTACCTTGGCTCAAATATCCAGGAAGATTTGTAACAGAGAGAGCCAATTGTTCAACATAAAATATTGAATCATTTTCACCTTTAACAAACTGACCATTTGGTTTCTTAATTATTGTAATTCCTGGATAACTCCTATCTTTTCTGTGTAAGGAATAAATTATAGTTTTTCCTTCAATAAAATTATTCGAAAATATTTCTGCTAATGGGGGAGGGGAGATAGAATTCTCCTCTAAATAATAGAGTAGAAATTTTAATTGTGGAATACTCTGAAAATTTGGGAATCGCCTTTTTGTTTCGGCAATATATCCAACTTTGTTAAATGAATTCAAGTTTGAATAATAATGAACTAAGTAAGAATAAAGTGTAGGATCATTCGTGAAATTAAAGAGTGAATCAATTGTTTCATTAAACTCTATTGGATAAAGAGTTATTATTGCTTCAACAACAGCTCTCTGAAATTTTATGCTTCCAGTTGAAGCATATTTGGATGCAATTTCTACTAAACTAAAGACTTCTTCTGTTCTATGTAATTGCAAACCAACTTTTCTAAAAAGTGAAATCCATTTTATTTCAGTTCTACTATTTAACTTTGTATTTAAAGTCCCTTTTATTTGGGTATCTAATTCCAATCTAAAAATTTTTCTACTTGATTCAAGAGCATAATCAGAATATAGTTTTTGTGGATTTATTTTACTTTGAGAAAAAAGAGAAATAGCAGGGCCTGTGATTTTGCATACAATTGGTGTATTCCTGCAGCTCTGTGCCA
>CBDUTO010000051.1:0-27350 GCA_965370315.1 uncultured Melioribacteraceae bacterium | reverse complement strand
AGTAGCCCCGAAATCTCAAAAACACAAAGAAGAAAACAAAAAAACATGCGAAATATTCATTCGTGGCTTAGTGTCTTCGTGGCTAAAAAACAATTACAAACAAATGAAAAAACTCACACATGAAGAGATATCTTCAAACAGAAGCACACTTGAAACAATTGACGTAGTTGATAAACTACCGGTCTATGTAATTCTAAATAGCATCCGTAGTAGCTATAATGTTGGATCAATATTCCGTACTTCAGATGGTGCAATGATAAAGAAACTTTTCCTTTGTGGGTATACCCCCCATCCTCCTAATAAAGATATACTGAAAACGGCATTGGGTTCAACAGAAAGCGTTGAATGGGAATTTGTTGAAGATGCAAAAGAAGTAGTTAGCAAACTAAAATCAGAGGGTGTTAAAATCTGTGCATTAGAGCAGACACATAATAGCAGAGTTCATTATTCAATTGAAAGTAAAGAGTTTCCAATTGCAATGATTGTAGGCAATGAGGTATCTGGAGTTTCACAGGAGTTAATAGATTTATGCGATTTTTCAATTGAGATCCCTCAATACGGAATAAAGCAATCACTAAACGCAGCAGTAGCTTATGGAATTTCGATCTTTGAGTTGCGAAAAGTTTATGATACACAATAATGCTCTTTGTTTTTGGAGATATACTATGAAGTTATACATTGCACTAATATCCATCTTTATATTATCAGGTTGTCAAACAAACGAAAAGAAAACTATGGAAGAGAATATAACTTATTCATTTTACCTTGGCACTTATACAGATACCACAAGTCAAGGTATTTATAAATATTTATTGCATAATGATGGAACCCTTGAACAGGTAGGTTTAGCAACAGTATCTGATAATCCTTCTTTTTTGGCGATGAGTGTTGACAAGAAATTTCTAATAGCAGTTAATGAAATTAATATTGATGGAGTTGGAACTGTAGAATCCTTTTTAATAAATGAGGATAGTCTAGAGTTTATTAGCAGAAGTTCATCTGGAGGTGCCCACCCATGTTTTGTTGCTGTTAATGAATCTGGATATGTTTTAGCAGCTAATTATACCGGTGGCAATATTGGTTTATTAAATCTTACAAATGGAATTTTATCGAAAGTCCTTGATATACAACAGCATATAGGTAGTGGTGGAACTGAAAGACAAAAATCCCCTCATGCGCATTCTGTTTGGTTTGAACCAAATAGTAACAATGTTATCTCAATTGACTTAGGGACAAATGAACTCTTGTTTTCGCAATTAAATCAAGGGTCTCAGAAATTACTACCTTCAGACCCATATAAAATTAAGTTGGCTCAAGGAGCTGGTCCACGTCATCTATCGTTTCATCCAAACAGCAAGTGGTTGTATGTAGTAAACGAACTTGATTGCACCGTAACATTAATGGAAAAGGATGAGAATGGCAAATACTCAACTGGTTCTTCTGTTTCTACTCTACCTGATGGTTATAAGGAACCAAATACATGTGCAGATATACATATCTCTTCAGATGGTAAGTTTCTTTATGCATCCAACCGTGGACACAATAGCATTGCTATTTTCAACATAAATTCTAAAAATGGAATTTTGAACCCTATAGGTTATGAATCTACACGTGGAGACGGTCCTCGAAGTTTTTCATTATCTCCAAATGAGAACTATTTGCTAGTAGCTAATCAGCATACAAAAAATATAGTTTCATTTACACGTAATAATAGTACCGGGCTACTAGATTATATATCTGAAATTAAAGCACCTACTCCAGTTTGTATTTTATTTTAAACTACAAGCAATTTACACTGATGATTCATTTGTTCATATTTTTTTGAAAATTTCTCTTATTTTAAATGTAAATTATAATTACAAACAAAAATTATTCAGAAGTTCTTAGCTATTCCTGTTCTCTAAAATTTTCCGCTACATTTATTGCATATGAAATTTTTCAACAAAACGATGGAGGTTCCAAATGCGTTATTTTCACTTCGTTATTATTATTCTATTATTATTTTTTGGTTGTCAACCAGAAACCACAACTGAACCAATTGATATAGCAACAATTAAAAATGCTATTACCGATCAATTAGATGATTTTTACTCACTCACCAACGACAAGAACATTGATGCTTACAAGAGTTATTTAACTGATGACGGTCTTTATTGTGGAACAGATCCCGAAGAATTTTTCAGTAAAGAAAAACTAATAGCTTTATCCGTAGAAATGTTTGCTAATGATTCTTTAGAATTTAATTATTCAATTGATAAACGTGTTATACGAGTAGCTACAGATGGGAACTCAGCTATTAGTGTAGAACAGTTAACAGTAGAATGGATTAGTGCAAAAATTCCTATCCGTATAGTATCACATTTAGTGAAAATTAAAAACAATTGGAAAATTGATTTTTTCAGTTGGAGTTTAATTCCAAAAAATGCTGATATAGGGAAGTTGAACAAATCTCTGGAATAGTTAGTGTTTTTAAAATACTCAAAGGTTCTAACTACGGAATAATAATTATAAGCATTATTCAGGATTAAGATAGTCAACTTAAGGATTATTTTTCAATATCATTCCCGAATGTTTTTATTGGGAATCTTCTACTAGAATTAGATTTCGTGTAAGAACATCGCGGAATGACAATTACTTAAGTTTACAGAATTGATGTGAATCGGGTTCTAAATAATAATACTATTTCTAGGATTTCAATGTTATCACTTAAGCAAAAAGATTTTCACAAACTTGTAAAAAATGTTTGGCCATTCTCTTTTGTGTGAATGTATAGTAAATTTGCTCTTACCATTTTAATAAGTGTGCGTGAAGCTCGTCTGGTCGATATGTTTGCTAATTGCTTTAACTCTATTACGGAAATTGAATCATTTTCTGCTAAGTAGATGAAAACTACTTCTTCATTTTTACCAACGGAGTACTTAGCAAGCTTCGAATTATTACTCTCAGCCTGAAGAATTTTAATCATCTCTTTACTTGCAGGAACACTTTTATCATTTACTCGAACATAGACTTCTGCCTTACTTAAATCTAGCTCTCTTTCATAATCCTTAATACGATGGGGTTTTACATTAGAAGATGTAATTTCAACAATACCTATTTCCCGTCCAAAGAGTTCTACGAATTTTATATTATAATTAATAATTGGTTCACAATATTCTTCCGTAGTCTCTTTTACTAATTCAGCAATCTCTTTTTCACTTTCAATTCCATATATAGAGCCGTCATCGTCAATACCAAAGAAAAGGATTCCTCCTTTAGTATTAGCGAAAGCAATTATTTCTTTTGCAATTTTATTATGAGTTGAAAATCTTTGCTTAAATTCTGTTGTAAGGTTTTCACCACCAGCAATTATTTCTTTTATTCTTTTAATGTTCATGAGTCGGCTCAAAAAAGCAAACGGGTAAAAACCAACTTTGAGAGGTTTTATTTTAGATTGTTTTCCCCATACTAAAACATGGGGTTAATAAAATTTCTAGTTTTCAAACTAGATTTGATATTACTTTCCCCCTTTTTTTTCCAACTCTTTAGCTTGTTTAAAAAGATCTACAGCCTTTGTACTATCAGAATTGCTCTCTTCTACTTCATCTTTCTTCATTTCTGGTTCTTTATTTAATTTATCATCCAAGATATTTTTGGTAGAATCTTTTATTCCAATTGAGGTTGAATCTTTTAATAATACTGTATCAACTATTGAAGTAGAATCAGTCACAAAACTAGAGTCTTGGATAGTTGTAGAATCAATAATTGAAGTAGAGTCTATCACAGAAGTTGAATCAGCTAATGGATTAGTTTTGAATTGAGCAAGACTATCTGCTTTAATACTATCAGCAATTACCATTTCAGCACTTGCAATAGAATCTTGAATTACTTTCAGTTCTTTATGATAAAATTTCAATCTAGAATCCATTTCGCGAACATACTCTGTTTTTGGGTATTTAGCTTTCAGTGAATCATAAAACTGAGATGCTCCCTCAAAATCAGCAAACTCATTTTCATAAATCCACCCAATGGAATACAAAGCCTTTGGTGCGTATTCAGATTCTGGATATGTATTGTATATAAAATCAAATTCCTCAATAGCATCAAAGAAAAGTTCAGTGTCAATAAAATCTTCCGCAACTAAATATTTTTTCAATGCTGGATCTGAATCTAAATCTTGTGTGCTAATACCTAGCCTTACAGCTGCTGCTCTTGCAATTGGATCACTTTTATAATTATCATAAACATCACGAAAGAGTTGATCTGCTTTTGGCTTATCCTCAATAGTCAAATAGTAGCTACCTAAAGCATAAAGGGCTTTTGCTTGATATCGAGTATTTGGATAATCAGTAACTATTTCATTATAGTAATAGAATGCAGAATCTGGGACAAATAAATCAGTAAAGTAGAGATTCCCTAGTTCATATTCATTCTTTGCAATATAATTGTGCATTGAATCAACTGAGAAGTTTGGAAGTTTTGGTTCATACGTAAAGAGAGAATCTTCTTCATATTCAAATAATTTTTTCTTAGCTATCGCTGTTCCCCTTGTACCTCTTCCTCTAGTTCCCGGACTAGGTGCATTAACATTTCCATCTGAGCTCTTTAGATCAATTGCGACTTGCTGTGCTGAGTCTCTTCTAGTAATATACCCAGCATATGCAGTTGAATCTTGCACAAACAAAGTTGTATCAAGCAAATACTTATTCTCTATTTTTGCAGCAAATATATTATCACTATAATCCTTGCGAGATTTTAGAACATTAACTTTTAATCTTGCTTCAAGTCTATACTCACTAGGGGCTTTTTTTGTGGCAACCTTTTCATATAGAATTTTTGCACTATCAAAATCCATATAAATATGTTCAATAATATCACCTTGCATAAATGCCGCAATACCACTACTCTCATTCTTTGTATAACCAGTATCAATGGAATAAAAAATCTCTAAAGCTATTTCAGTTTCACCTTCATCTAAATGAATTTGAGCAATCTCTAAATCAATTATATCCCAATACTTTTCATATTTAGAATCGTCTCTTAATTTATCAAAAACATCTAAGGATTCATCGCCTCTATCCAAGTATTTAATTGCTTTTGCATACTCAAGTTTTGTTCTAAATTCAATTTCAAATGTTGGGGATCCATCTTCTACTAGTTCAAAAGCACCAACAGCTTTCTCATAGTTTTCTAGAGATATATAAAGCATCCCTAGTTCGTATGTTACTTCTGCTAAAACTTCATCCTCTAATTCCTGCTGAAGAAGTTCTTCTATATTTGTAACAGCTTTTGAAAATTCTTCTTTATAAATAAAATAACTTATCTCAGCAACTGATACCTCAAAAAGGACTTCTTCATTCTCATTTTCTACGGCTAATCTTTTTACTTCCTCTAGATGTTCAAGAGCTAAAATAAAGTTTCGCATCTGTAATTCAGATTTAGAAATCCAAAGCTTAGTTGAAAGCCCCAGCTCTTCATCATTTAACCCATCCAATTCCTTAAATTTACGAAGAGCCTTATTATACTGGCCTTTATAGTAATAGGATTTTGCTATAATATATATAGCTTCATGAACATATTTAGAGTCTTGATTAAATTGAAGAATTTTTGATGAAAACTTAATTACATCATCAAAATTTTTACCCGCTTTCGATGGAAGTTTTTCCTCCTTAAATTGGAAAAGTGGTTTTTGCTGATTTAACTTTATCTCTTCTTCACCATCTTCAAAAGCTTTTTGGGCATTATAAAATCGGTTAAAATAAGTTGAAAAATTATTCCACATTCCACAACTATTAACCAAAAATATAAGGCTAACAATCATAAATGTAGAAAAATATTTTTTTAGTTTTCTGTTCACGTTATCCAAATTATATTGTTATACATTAGTTCCCAATTAGCTCTACAAACTCCAATTTAATAATCTACTTTTAAGCACCTTTACCGTGACATTGTTTATACTTCTTACCACTTCCACAATGGCAAGGATCGTTACGTCCAACTTTTACTTCAACTTTAATGGGTTGTTGCTTACCACGTTTAGATCCTTCATCTTCTCCACCTCGCAATCCAAGATCGCCAGCACTATCCTTTACCATGTTCATTCTTTGTACTGGGATTCTTCTTTGCTGTATCTCTTCTGGTTGCTGAGGAAAGAACTTAAAACAGAATGAAACAATTTCATCTCTAATTTCATCAACCAAAGTCATAAACAACTTAAATGCTTCACCTTTATACTCAAGCAATGGATCTTTCTGCCCATAAGCACGAAGTCCAATACCTTCCTTCAAATCATCCATTTCACGCAGATGGTCTTTCCATTTTTCATCAATTACATGTAACGTTGCGTAGCGTTCAAGTCTAGCCATTACTTCTGAAGTAATCATTTCCTCTTTACGACTATAAAATGCACGTGCTTCTTTTATTATTAAATCTTTAACGCCATCTCTACCAAGGTCTTGATATGTTGCTGGGTCAATTTTAACATCAACTAGTAGATGTTGCATTAAGTCTTCTCTTAATTGATCTATCAGAGCATGCTCATAATACTGTTCTAATAATGAATCTACATATTCCTCTAAATCATTAAAAACTTCATCCTTTAATCTTTCACCTTCAAGTGCTTGTTTACGCTTGTTATAAATAACTTCACGCTGCTGATTCATGACATCATCATATTCAAGAAGACGCTTGCGAATAGCAAAGTTGTTCTCTTCAACTTTTTTCTGTGCACGCTCAACCGATTTTGTAATCATTGAATGTTCAATTGCTTCACCATCTTCCATACCTAGCTTACTCATAATGGAAGTAACTCTATCGCCACCAAACAATCTCATCAAATCATCTTCAAGTGAAATGAAGAACTTAGAAGTACCATCATCGCCTTGACGTCCAGAACGCCCACGTAACTGTCTATCAATACGACGAGACTCGTGACGTCCAGTTCCTAATATGTACAGACCACCTTTATCTTTAACACCAGCACCAAGCTTAATATCAGTACCTCTACCAGCCATATTTGTAGCAATTGTTACTGCTCCTGGTTGTCCTGCAAATCCAATAATTTCAGCTTCACTTTTATGTTTTTTTGCATTAAGTACATTGTGCTGAACGCCTTGACGTTTCAACATCCTACTTAATGTTTCAGATACTTCAACGTTTACAGTACCAACAAGCACCGGGCGTTTCGCTGCTTGAAGCTCTTTAACTTTTTCAATTACAGCATTATATTTTTCCCGCTTTGTTCTGTAGATAGCATCTTCAGCATCATCACGAGTAATTGGTTTGTTGGTAGGAATAACTACTACTTCTAATTTATATATTTCATGAAACTCGCCTTCCTCAGTTTCGGCAGTACCAGTCATTCCTGCAATTTTTTTGTAGAGACGGAAATAGTTCTGAAGTGTAATAGTAGCAAGGGTTTGCGAATCTCTTTCAACCTTAACGTTCTCCTTTGCTTCAATGGCTTGGTGAAGCCCATCAGAATATCTACGACCTGGTAGCACACGTCCTGTAAACTCATCAACAATTGCAATTTTCCCTTCCTCAGTAATAACGTACTGATCATCCTTTGCAAAGAGCGTGTAGGCTTTTAGTAACTGATTCAAAGTATGAATTCTATCACTACGCTCTCCATAAAGATGATAAAGAGCATCTTTTCTTTTCGCTTTATCTTCAATGGAAGCAGAGGTGTCGCTATCGATTTGACCTATTCCATCACTTAAATCTGGAAGTACAAAATAATCTTTTCCTTCGCTAGAACCAGTGGCTAGCTCCTCACGTCCATTTTCAGTTAGATCTAAAGAATTTTGTTTCTCGTCAATGGCAAAGAATAGGTATTCATCAATCTCTGGCATTCGCTTTGCGTTATCTCTTAAAAACTCTAACTCTGTTGAGTTAAGTAATTTTTGATACGCTGGTTCATTTAGTAATTTGATTAATTTTTTATTTTTAGGAAGTCCACGACTAGCACGTAGAAGTGCTTTGCCAGCTTCGTCTCTATTGCCATTTTCAGAAGAAAGCATATCCTCAGCCTCTTTAACAAGTTCAGCAACAAGTGCTGTTTGCTTTCTAAGAAGTCGTTCAACTTTTGGATTCATCTCATCAAATTTTTGATCTGTTGTGCCAACAGCACCAGAAATAATTAAAGGAGTTCTAGCTTCATCAATAAGAACTGAATCAACCTCATCTACAATAACATAATTATGAACTCTTTGCACCCTATTTTCTATTGAAGTTGCCATGTTATCACGAAGATAATCAAATCCAAACTCATTATTTGTTCCATAGGTAATATCTCTACTATACATATCCTTCCGTGCTTCAGGATCCATAGTATTTAGGATACAACCAATTGTTAAATCATGGAATTTGAATACTTCACCCATCCATTCACTATCACGTTTTGCAAGGTAATCATTAACCGTAACAACATGAACCCCACGTTCTGTAAGGGCATTTAAATATATTGGCATTGTAGCCACAAGAGTTTTTCCCTCACCAGTAGCCATCTCTGCAATTTTCCCTTGATGAAGGACAACACCACCAAGTAGCTGAACATCATAGGGAATCATTTCCCATGTAATGCTATATCCAGCAGCATCCCAAGACTTACCAACCAATCTTTTAGATGTCTCTTTAATAACTGCAAATGCTTCTGGTAATAGTTCATCAAGAATATCTTCATACTCTTCATCAAGTCCTTTTTTAAGTTCATCTAACTCGTCGTACAGTCCTACTCTATCACCATCAAAATCATCAGCGTGCAACTGAGTAGTTATTTCCTCCATTTGCGTTCTAGTCTCTTTTGTATGATTTTGAATTTTCTCTTTAAACTCAATTGTTTTTCCCTTTAATTCATCATCACTTAAAAGTTTTATTTTTTCATATTCACTTTTTATTTCGTCAACAACAGGCCATAGCTCTTTCATAGCCTTTTCATTTCTATCACCAAATATTTTCTTTAACAAACCTTGTAACATCAAATACTCCTAAATTTTAACAACTTCAAAGTTACTGAAAAGTGGCTTCTATATCAAAAGAAAGCGAACTAAGCAATAATCTACTTTGAATCAGTTGTTCAAAAATAAAAAGGAATAATTAGAAATTATATGCCAAAATTTGTAACCAAAAGTAAGTATGACTAAATTTAGAAGAAACATTCGTGATTGTGGAAATAATACAAAAAAGAGGTACTATATAAATGAGTTTATCTGATAAAGAACTATCAATGATTGAAGACAAAGATTTTTTAATCACAAAAATGAATATTATTTCTGAAATCGAAATTCTAATGAATAATACCAAAGAAAGAATAATTAAGGCAATTAAGAAGGAAAAACTTAATCTTATTTCTGAAGAGCATTTAACTAATGGTAAAGTTTCAAAAGGTGAATATTATAGAGAACTTCCTTTTGTAATACTAGACTTTCCTAGTGTTTTTGAAAAAGAGAATGTATTTGCATATAGAACTATGTTTTGGTGGGGACATTTTTTCAGCACAACACTCCATCTTCAAGGTAAGTATCTAGAATTATTCAGAGCTAAATTAGTCACAAATTTTGATATGCTATTGCATCAAGAGATATTTATCTGCGTTGGTGAAACTCCATGGGAATATCATTATGGAAAGGATAACTATGTTAAATTATCATCACAACATATAGAAATTATTAAGAATTCTTCTTTCATTAAATTGAGCAAAAGAATTCCACTTGAGCAAATAGAATCGGTTCCACAAGTATCATCAAGTTTCTTCCTCAACCTCACTTCAGTATTAAATGAATAAACCCTATTGTTTTTCATTATTTTTGAACAACAATTTTAGGAAATAATGTTTTTACCTACTACAAAAAAAGAAATTAAAGACCTCAGCTGGAATAAACTTGATATTATTTTAGTTAGTGGGGATACATACATTGATAGCCCATACATGGGAGTTGCAATACTAGGGAATATACTTGTGGATAAAGGCTATCGTGTTGGAATTATAGCTCAACCAGATATTAATACTTCCTATGATATTTCCCGACTCGGAGAGCCAGAATTATTTTGGGGAGTTTCAGGGGGAAGCGTTGATTCTATGGTCTCAAATTATACCGCTTCCAAAAAGAGACGTAAGCAAGATGATTACACTCCTGGAGGTGAAAACAACAAGCGTCCAGATAGAGCTGTAATGGTATACACAAATCTTATTCGCAGAAACTTCAAGAACACAAAACCAATAATTATTGGTGGCATTGAAGCAAGCCTAAGACGTGTTGCTCATTATGATTACTGGTCAAACAAACTTCGCCGTTCAATACTTTTAGATTCTAAAGCTGATTATCTTGTATATGGTATGGGCGAAAAAACAACATTAGAAATTGCAGCTAAATTACAAAAAGGGAAAAGTATAATTGGGGTTCGTGGATTATCGTATCTCTCAAATGAAAATAAATATGAATATCTTCAACTCCCCTCTTTTGAAGAGACAGTAAACGATAAACTTAAGTTTATTGAAATGTTCGATACTTTTTATTTAAACAATGATCCACTCTCAGCTAAAGGATTAGTACAAAAGCATGGGGAGAGATTTTTAATTCAAAATCCACCTCAGTATAATCCAACAACTGAGGAGATGGATTATTACCACGATTTAAAATATGAACGTGAAACACATCCGTATTATGAAAAAAATGGGGAAGTTAGAGCACTTGATACAATTCGATTTTCAATTAATACACATCGTGGATGTTATGGTGAATGTAATTTTTGCGCTATTGCTGTTCATCAAGGGCAAACAATAAGTGGACGTAGTGAAAATTCAATTCTTAATGAAGCTAAAGAATACGCTAAAATGAAAATATTCAAAGGGAATATTTCTGATGTTGGTGGACCAACAGCAAATATGTATGGTTTTGAATGTGTAAAAAAGATGAAACTAGGAAGTTGCGATGATAAAAGATGTGTTGCCCCAACAACATGTAAAACATTACGACCAACTCATAAACCTCAAATAGATTTGCTAAAAAAACTACGAAAAGTTGATGGAATTAAAAAAGTATTTGTGGCTTCTGGTATACGTTACGACATGGTGCTGGATGACAAACAATATGGTGATGAATACTTAAAAGAGATTGTTCAACACCACACTTCTGGACAGATGAAAATTGCACCCGAACATTCAGAAGATAAAGTTTTAGAATTAATGGGTAAACCTGGAAAGCGATACTTAACTGCGTTCCGGGATAAGTTTTATCAATATTCAAAAGAGGTTGGGAAAAATCAGTTCCTCACTTACTATATGATTGCTGCACATCCTGGTTGTACAGAAAGCGATATGCACAAGTTAAAGGAGTTTACTTCTGAAAAATTAACTATTTCACCAGAACAGGTTCAGGTATTTACCCCAACACCTTCTACTTATTCAACGTTAATGTATTATACTGAAATTGATCCATTTACTGGGAAGAAGCTCTTTGTTGAAAAAGACATTAATAAAACGACAGTACAAAAAAGTATCGCCACTGCTAAAAGTGGAAAACCAAAAGTAGATAAAGAGCGGAAGCATAATAGAACTGCTCAGCGTTCTAAAACTAAAAGACGAAGATAAATTTCTGTTGATTATTTTGAGGCGTCTTTCTCTTCTGATTGAATACTTTTTGTTAAAGCAGAAGCGAATAAACCAGTTGGAACAGCAACCACACCTAGTCCAAGCATAACAATTAGTGAAGTAAATACTTTCCCACCAACAGTAACAGGATAAATATCTCCATAACCAATTGTTGTCAAAGTTGCTACTGCCCACCACATACAATGAAATACAGAAGAAAAATGTTCAGGCTGAGTGGAATTTTCGAAATAATATATTCCGACAGATGATACATATAGAAAAAACAAAGTTGCCGACAAGAAAATTGCCAACTCTGCTTTAATAAAAGAAAATGCTTCTTTGTATCTCTTAATTGCTTTGCTATATCGAAATAGCTTAAACAATCTTAGTAAACGGAATAACCTGAAAATTCTTATTGAACGTAAATCAATACCAGAAGCTATATAAAAAGGTAATATTGCAAGTAAATCAATTAATCCATAAAAACTAAAAACAAATTTCAACTTTGAATCAGCAACAAAAAGTCTTAGAAAATATTCAATAGTAAAAATAATAACTGAGACTGTTTCAAAAAACAAAAGAAAGTCTCTTAATTCAGAAGAAATATTTGGGATTGTTTCTATTGAAAAACTTAGTATTGAAAAAAGGATTAAAAGTTGAATAAATATGTCAAAGTATTTACCACTTTTTGTATCATTTTTTTTGATAAATGTTTTAACTTTTTGAAGCATTATCCTTTCCTCTAAGAGCTTTACTAACAATCATCCAACTTTTTCTATTCTGCTACAATATTGGAAACAGCAAATCTATATTCTACATATTAAAAAACTCTTTTGTAGAAACTCCAATTTCTTTAATAATTGCACTAACTGTTCCTTTTCTAATAGATTTACCCTTGTGGTGAGGAACTGGAATTGCTTTGCCGTCACTATCCCTAACCCATAGTTCGTGTGACCCTTTTCCCTCTCTATAAAATCGGAAGTTATATTTTTTCAACCTTTTAACTAGATCTCTATAAGATAGTTCTGTTAAAAGACTACCCATTATGAAACACCAATTGGAACTGCTACAGTCATTGTATTTGATTTGTTAAAATTAAAAGTGTTAAATCCTAACGCCTCACCTCGCTCTTTTCGATACTCAAAAATAAGTTTCACAACATCAACACAGTTAAATAGGGCTTCCTCTACTGTATCACCTTCAGCAAAGGCTCCTTGAACACCGGGTAACGTTGCTAAATATCCATCACCATTCTTTTGAATATTTATAGATGCTAATAATGCTTTGTCTGGTTTCATTTTATTGTAACAACTATTTATGATAAAATATTTTCTGCTATTTATAGTAGGGAATTAGTTTATAAAAAACAAGGAATTAGATGTTAATAGAAACACCTAATTCCATATTTCTATTTTCCCATTAACTTCTTCCCTTCTGCTACAATATTAGAAACAGTAAATCCATATTCTTCAAAAAGTTTGTCTTGAGGCGCAGATGCTCCGTAGGAATTAATACTTATTGAACTTCCATCCAATCCAACATACTTTTCCCATCCAAAGCTTAAGCCAGCTTCAACTGAAAGACGCGCTCTCACTTCATTTGGAAGAACGGAGTTTTTGTACTCATCCGATTGCATATCAAATATTTCCCAACTTGGGAATGAGACTACACGTGTTTTAACTCCAGTAGTATCAAGCTCCTCAGCAGCTTTTATCGATATTTCAACTTCTGAACCACTTGCCATAATTATTAAATCTGGAGTTCCTTCCACATCTTTTATAATATAGGCTCCTTTTTGTAATCCTTCTTCAGAAGCATATTTTTTTCTATCAAGAATAGTTAATTTTTGTCTAGTAAGTGCTAATGCAACTGGACCGCCTTCATGAGCAATTGCAAACTTCCATGCTTGTGCAGTTTCATTTGCATCTGCTGGACGTAAAAACACAACACCAGGAATAGATCTTAAAGCTGCCGCATGTTCTACAGGTTGATGTGTGGGTCCATCTTCACCAACTCCAATGCTGTCGTGGGTAAATACATATATCATTTTTGCTTTTGATAACGCGGCAATTCTAAGTGTTGGACGTAAGTAATCGGAGAACACCATAAAAGTTCCACCATAAGGAATTACTCCACCATATATTGCCATTCCGTTCATCATTGCTGCCATTGCAAATTCTCTAATTCCGTATCGGATATATTTTCCAGCTGGATTTTCTGGTGTGAAATCTTCCCACCCCTTAATAGCGGTATTATTGGATGGTGTCAAATCAGCAGAACCTCCAAATAGTGTTGGTAATGCAGAAGCAACTGCATTTAATGCAGTTTGAGAAGAGTTTCTTGTTGCCATTCCTTCACCGTAGTTATCAAAATGTGGAATAAGTTCTTTCCATTTATCCCCAAAGTCTCCATTCATTACTTTAGTAAATAATTTTGCATCTTCTGGATATTTTTCTGAATAACTTGAAAACAATTTATTCCATTCATTTTCTAACTTTTCACCTTTTTCAATTAACTCAGCATAATGCTCAGTAACCTCAGTGGGGACAAAGAATTTTTTATCTTCAGGAAATCCGAAGCTTCTCTTTACTAAAATTATCTCATCATCACCAAGTGGAGCACCGTGTGCAGCCGCAGTCCCTTGCTTGTTTGGACTACCATGCCCAATTAAAGTTTTAGTAATAATAATTGATGGTTTATCAGTTAGGTTCTGTGCATTTTCTACTGCTTGATTAATTGAATCTAAATCAGTTATATCAGCAATAGTTTGTACATGCCAGTTGTATGATTCAAATCTCTTAGTTACATCGTCAGAATTTGAAAGTGACATTTCTCCATCAATAGTAATATTGTTATCATCATAAAAAAGAATCATATTGCCAAGTTTGTTATGACCAGCAAAGGATGCAACTTCGTGAGATAATCCTTCCATTAAATCACCATCACCAGCTTCTGCGTATATAAAATGGTTAAGAATTTGATATCCATCTTTATTAAACATTGCTGCTAAATGTTTTTGAGCAACTGCCATACCAATAGCGTTTGCCAATCCTTGTCCAAGTGGTCCAGTTGTTGTTTCAACTCCATCAGTCTTTCCAAACTCAGGATGCCCAGGAGTTTTACTACCCCACTGTCTAAAATTTTTAAGCTCATCTAATGAGATATCGTAACCAGACAAATGCAAAATTGAATAAAGCAACATACTTCCGTGACCGCCAGATAAAATAAATCTATCTCTATTTAGCCATTTTGAATTTTTGGGATTATGTTTCATGATGTTCTTATAAAGCAAATATGCAACTGGTGCCATTCCCATTGGTAATCCAGGATGCCCACTATTTGCTTTTTGAATTGCTTCTGCTGATAAGAGGCGAATTGTGTTTATAGCCTTTGCTTCAATTGTATTGTAATCCATCGTATTCTCTTCCTTACTAATTTATTCTTTATATAAATATTCTATAATTATTTATTAAAAACTCAAAAGACCAATAATAAATTTCAAATAACATCAAATACTAATTTTCTAAATGACAAACTTCTTACTTTGATTTTTCAATAATTGCTGATAATATTTTCTTTAATTCAATTGATTCGCTAATCATTTTTTAAATTTCTTTTTTGCTATTCAATTCATTAGATTCACTAATCAGTCTTAACCCGAAGACCTAATATCTTATTTCCCATCTTCAACATTAACTATTGTCTTAGGTAATGTTTTAATTATTAGACGAATTGCTTTGTCAAATTGGAATGTTCTCTCTTCTAAATCATACTTAGGTTTGTGTTTTCCAATTTGTCCTCTGTTATTTATTTGAGTTTTATTTTTTTTCTTTTTATTATTTCTTCTAAACAGCCATACTTTAATATTCTCTTTTATTCTGCAGATTTAACTTCCCCATCCACTACAGGAGTTACACATACCAAAGGATTTTCTGGAACATCAAATTTAGAAAATATCTCTTCAAATAGTTGATAATGCATTCCACGACTTTCAAGTTTTGAAAAGCTACTATATTTCATAAATTTTCCATCTTTGCTCTGTGGAGCATTAAAATAAAAGGATGTTGTAAAATCAGTTTTAGCTTTCTCTTTTAATAATTCAATTTTTTGTTGGTCTCCATCATCACTTAAATATGATTTCGCCTTAAAACCAACTACAAATCCATTTTTAATTTCTAAAAATATATTTAGAATTGTCTCATTCATTTAAAACCTCTTTTACTTTGCTACTATTTCTCATTGCATAAATTGTTAAAGTAAATGCAATTATCGAAGCAGCTTTACAGAAAAAACTTTCTACGTAATCAATAAGAAATGGAAACAATGCAATAATTAATGCTACTGGAACGAAGGTTAGAAGAAGACCCCAAAGCATTATTAGTAAATTAATCTTCTTATCTACAAATATTGGATTTCTGACCATTTTAGATAACATGTATAGTGAAATAATAATTGGTGAATAATATACTATACCATAGAAATCTCCAAGTGGCATTTCATAAGCAACAAAGAGTACTGTACAAGTTGTAATTTCAAAACCCGTCATCACAAAAAGGTAATAAACCAAAAGTGATACTGCAGGTAAAAAGAGAAGAAATCTTAATCTATTATTCACTTTTTTAATTGTTAAAACTAAGTAAAGTATCAGAGGTGGAAGAAATGATATAATTACAAAAGAGAAATATACCAGTATATGGGAATAGCTTTTGGAATAGCACATTAGAAATTCCATGAACTGGTAACTAAATAATAGAATTATCACAAAAATGATGATTCTGTTTTCTCTATTTTTTTCTGCAAATATTAAGAGGTTAATGAAAAACACTATCTCTAAACATGCAATAAAAAGAGAAATAATACCAGAATAATCTTCCATTTAAGTCCATAATTGAAATTTTTATAAATTTTTATTTCCAATATTACACAAAATAAACTCATATTAAAAATTTGAAATAAATCAAAGAGTTGCTTCTTTAATAAAAATAAATAATTCACATATTTAGAGGTAAATAAATCCAGTCAAATGGTTATGTTGCTTTTCAATTTTCTAATAAGATGATGTGTTAGTTAATAATAGTTTTTAATTTTTAAGATTTTCTACGGTTTATAATTACAGGAAATAGAGTATTATATTTACTTTGAAATAGTGAAATTGTACAAATAAAAAACCCCAGATCAATCATTGATCTGGGGTTTTAATGAAATCTATTTGTTGTTAAGTGTTACTTAACTAACATCATTTTCTTTGTTGCTGAATAATTGCCAGTTTGGATTTTGTAAATATACATTCCAGTAGTCAAGTTTGATGCATCAAATGATACTTCATAATTGCCTGCTGATTTTACATCATTTACCAATTCTGCTATTTCTTGTCCTAGTACATTAAATACTTTTAATGTTACTAATCCACTCTCTGGTATTGAGAAGTTGATCATTGTACTTGGGTTAAATGGATTTGGATAGTTTTGTCCCAACTCATAACTTGATGGAAGTTCACTTCCTATTTGCTCTATTCCATTTACTATATCTTGGTCGCCCATTACTCCAAATACATCTACTGCATCACCATTCCAGAATCCTGGGAATAGGTGTAAGAAGTGATCTGATCCAACGCCAGCTTCGTTATCGTTAATTCCATTATTTGAAGCTAGACCCCAGTTTGCACCATACTTATATTGAATTGTTAATGGTGAATAGATTGGGAATGTAATTGATTTTGAGAAGATTTTATCTCCTGCAACATCGTCACCATTTGTGCCATCATCAACTAAATAAATAACATTTGGATCATCATCTGGCCAGCCACCACCAGGCCATCCTAATGGAGGATTTGCACCTGCAATTGCTACGTTATCTAATGATGGGAAAGCAACGCCATTTGCATCTACTGCTCCATTCATATCAACTACAAATCTAATTACTGATTCTTGATTTACAACTGTCTCTAATGTTGCATTATTAAAACCACGCAAAGGTACTAATGTATAGCTATTTGATATATCTGTTGCTGTAACAGCATGTTCGTAGTTATCTGAATCTGTTGGTGGGTTTGTTTCCCAGTTTACCCCAGTAGCTGTTGTATATGCAAATTTGTAATAGATTTCATCACCATCAAAGGTTTCATAATCTGCTGAACCTTCGTAGATGTTTGGATCTGTTACTGATGGTGATAGCATTGTTACATCTGACCAACCATTAAATGATCCACGTGCAGACAATGTATCTGTTGATGGGTCAAAACGTGCTGCTGCTATTTCTAATTCCATATTACATTGGAATGATACTGCGATTGTTGATAATTCACGACCATCATCATTATCAAAATATGCATTGTATGTATCTGCACTTCCGGCTACTGTATATTCTCTATCTGGTATTGTTTCCCAACCATCGCCATTCATTACGAATTTGAAGTTGTGAACATCACCTTCATTTAAATCTAAAGTTACAGAGTAAACTAAGTCTCCGTCACCATCTAACATTGGATTAGCTGCTGCATCCCAACCATTCATGGTTCCTGCTAATGTCACTGCTCCTGTTGATGCATCAAAGTTTCCTTTGTCTACTTGAACACTCATATCTGCTTCAAATGTAATTGGTATTGTTGGAAGCGCACCTTTTCCAAACCTAGTTATTACATATTGTAAAGCAGAAAATGTTCCAACATATGCCATTTGTCCATCAGTACTAAAGTCCAATCCTCTCGCAAAATAATCAGCAGAAGATGGGTCTTTCCCAACATAATGGAAACTATCAACTAAAGTTTTAGTTGTAGGATCAAAACCAAACCATGTCATTGAAGTATATGCTTCTCCTCTTGCATCATTTGAAACCCATAGAACACCAGTCTCTGGATTTAATCTTGCGGTTTCAATTGACATACCAGCAAGAGCTGAATCTACAAGAGCAAATTCTGAAAATTCATCTGGTCTGTTGTAAATATACATTTGAAATGCAGTAAATGGAGTCCAATAAATTGTATTACCATCATCCGAAACTTCTAAACAACGACTTATTGCAGGAGGTCCCACAACAGCTGCACCAAGATAATTTAAGTCTGTATCATACATTGCTATTTGTTTATCAGCACCACCATTACCAACAACTGGTCCTACAAAAATAGTACCGTCATCAGAAATTCCAGGTCCAGTAGGAGAAGAACCAGTTTCAGGTATTTCAACCGCTCCCATTCCTTCGCCTGTTAAATAATTAATTTTATACATTTTGGATGGACCAGAAGCAACATAAACAATGTTACCATTTTCATCTGCTGCTAGGCCTCTACATCTACCAGGGAAAAGTGTATCAACAACAAACCCACCACCAGTAGCAACAAGATTGATTGGTGAAAACGAAACTTCTTCACCAGATGGTTCGAAAACCCTAATTCCTGCAGTTAATAAAGTATCTTCTCCATCGATCCAAGTAGTTTCGTAGTAATATGGTGCAGTCCATATTTTACCATCTGGATCAACAACAATACCATGTGTACTACCTGTTACACTAGTATCAGGGAAAGCCCCGAAATCGCTCCATTGAGCATTAGCTACTGATGCAAATAATGCTACCATTGCTAATACAACCATTAGTCTTTTAATCATAGTACCTCCTATAGTTTATGATTAGTTATTGAAATAATAATAAAACATTTAACTACAATTTAAGTTTTTTTTATCTTAGATAAAAAAAGATTTTTTAATCTCTGCCATATTCAGGAGCTCCAATCTGCTCCATGTTTAGACGTAATACCAATTGTGAAAAAACAGTAACATCTTCACCACCAACTACTTTAACAAATTTATCTCTAATCATGTAAGCATTTACGCCTGTTCCCCATGTAATGGTTGAGGCGAAAGAACCAATCAAATCAGGATACCAAGTTCCAAAAGTGCCATCGCTATTCACATACATTATTGGATTCATAGGATCTACTGAACCTGCAATTCCTGCTGTAGCAATAAACATCTGTCCAAGTGCTGAAAATGTAAAAGATTTAACTTCAGTGCCTGATTCAACATTTGCAGAAAACTGAAAATATACTTCGGCTACACCTAAACTATCTGGCGAAACTATTGGCATTCTGATAATATTTTGAATTCCATCAGATTTTGCAGCGAGATATAAATAGTCATTAAAAATTCTTACAGCCGTAACATCATCAGCAAAATCGAAAGATTTAATATCTTTTTCTGGAGTTACTCGGTATATTTTTCCACCCTTTCCGGCTGTCCAAATATTTTGATATTTGTCAAAATCTAGGTCAGACATAGAAGTACCATTGTCAAAAACTGCAAAGATAGCTGATGCATTTCCTTCTGTAATTTCAAACAAGGCACGTACACCACGAACTCCATAAAGAGTTCCACCCGTTTGATATTTCATACTCCAAAAGAATGTTTCACCTCCCTTAGGAGCGAAATCAAATATTTCACCATCTGGAGTAATTTTTTTAATTCCCTTTCCTCCACCATCTTCTGTCAAAGAAATATAGATGTTCCCAAACTCATCTGTAGTTACAGCATAAGGTTGTTGAAACCCTAAAAATGGAAATACTTCTTCTACTGCTGCATCCAGTTTATACAAGACAGGATCACTAAATTTTTCTACACCAGCATCAATTTTTACTTCAATTGAATCTTTTACTAAATCTGGAGCTAATACTATAAGCTCATTTTCCGAAGAACTCAAAATAGTAGCTTTAAGAGGTACAAAGTGAACAAAATTCTTGGCTGCATCTGAAGAGAAATTTTCACCAGTGATAGTAATCTTAGTTACCCCTGCCAAACCTTGAGCTGGCTCAATTGAAGTAATCACCGGTGTAACTCCTCCATCCTTATCAGAATACAAACTTGGAGTAGTATCTGGAGTACAACTAATCAATAGCATTAAAGCTATGGTTGAAATAATTGATATAATTTTTAAACTATTTTTCTTTTTCATCTGATAATCCTATATTTTTCTTCCGCCAGTTAACGAAGGAAATTTTTAATAGAAATTTATTTATTAAAATTTTCAATAAAATTCTAGAATGCTAATTTCATTGATATTCTATGAATTGGGTCAAAATCCCCAAATTCAGTATATGCATAATCAAAACCTATTTTAACACCGCTGAGACCATATTTTAAACCAACACCATAATTCATCCCTGCAAGAGTAGTTTCAGGTGTAACAATTCCAGCTCGTAACGATAATATTTCCATAAATGTATACTCTCCACCCAAGTGCAGCATTTCCTCATTATCTCGTGGGTGTTCGGCATCAACAGAAAAAAGGAATGAGTGGTCAACAGGATTAACATCAATGATATCAAGCAAGTTCATAGATAAACCAATTTTGAATGTTAATGGTAGCTGAAAGCTTTCTTCAACAAATGTAATTTCCTGTGAAAAATTACGAATTGACATACCAAAGTTTAGACTTTTGTAACCAGTCTTATACAAAACTCCAAAGTCAAATGAGAATACATCAATATCAATCTTTTCAGTCTCATAGTTATCATAATCACCACCAACAACATGACCATCACCATAATCTTGATAGACATATCTAACATTTCCACCAACTGAGAATTTGTCAGATAGAGCTCGAGCATAGGTAACACCTATTGCCATTGCAGTTGGGCTATAAGTACCTATATCTAGTGCACCGCCATCAGATCCAATAATTGTACGCTGAAATTCACCATAATCAACACTTGCAATTGAAAGACCAAAAACTCCATACAATCCATTATTAGGTGCATATGAAATTGAAGCATTCAAGTATTTAATATCAGCAAACCATTGAGTGTTGTTGAATGTGATATCAAGTAGTTCAGTTTGTCTTGCCATACTTGATGGATTATAAAATATTGATGATGAATTACCTTCTATTGAGGTTGTGGCTTCACCAAGTCCAACAGCTCTTGCATCAGCACCAACACTTAGGAATTTCATTCCACTTTGTGCCAGTTTTACTTGAGCAAAATTAATTTGTGCTGCAAAAAGAAGCATTATAACAGACAATATAATTTTTAATTTATTATTCATTTAAGTACCTATTATAATTTTATCGAATTATCGAAAATTTAACAATTTCTCTATCACCAGTTATATCATCTGTAACAACTGCGATATAAATTCCACTTACAACTAATTGGTTTGAAGATGTTCTCAAATCCCAATCATCAGAACCACTACCATTATTATGGTCAATAATTCTAATTAATTCTCCCAGTTCAGTAAATATTTGAATTTTACACGTTCCAGAAAGTTTATCGAATGAGATTTTATTACGTTGAACGCTACTACTTCCAAA
This sequence comes from uncultured Melioribacteraceae bacterium, assembly GCA_965370315.1. Lineage (GTDB taxonomy): Bacteria > Bacteroidota > Ignavibacteria > Ignavibacteriales > Melioribacteraceae > 1-14-2-50-31-20. The sequence continues at coordinate 5,482 of CBDUTO010000051.1, read as the reverse complement.
CATCCACTTATCGTCTGCTGAAATAATATAAGGGTTAGGATAGACTCTAACTTTATTTGTAATGTTATCTTCCCCTTTACTTCGCTTATATGCTGAAGTATAAGATTGAGTATAAGATCTATTACTTTTTAATGTATGTGCTGGGATATTTAAGGCAGCATTTGCTGGTTGATCTTCACCAACGGAAACAATGTAATAATAGTAAGCTATATCTTGTCTTTGAGTAGTATCTTGATATTCTATAACTCCTGGTCCCAAATCTGCAATTTTTTCAAATTTTGAAAAATATTCATTACTTGCATAACCATCAACAGGATCTAATGTGTTTCTATAAATCTCAAATCCTTTTATTTCAGGCCCATCTGGATGAAGAGTCCAATTTAAATCAATTCTTCCACCACGAGAGTTAATCTCAAAGGTCCTTGGAGGATATGGAGCCATTGGAACGTCCCAATCATTTTGGAAAGCATCCATTGCTCTTTCAAAAGTAACATGAAGAGAATCTTGACCTCCAAGTACAGCTATATTTTTCTCGGCAACAGTAATTGTACCTTCCTTAAATAGTTTTCCAATTCTAATAGCTTCATCTCGGCTTAATCCAGAAGTACCTTCAACGATAATTAGTTTAACACTATCTCCGTAAGCAACTTGATAAGGACCAAAACCATTAACGTAAGAATAGCCAGCCGCATTTGTAGATTTATTACCACCAACAACTAAAGAGCCAACATAATCACCGCCAGTGATCCAATCTGCATGACTTTGATCTGGATGACCTTTAACAATTAGAGCATATCTGTCTTGCATTTGCTGACCATTAAAAGTGTCAGATGCATATTGCAATGGACCATCGGAAGATTCATAACCAGTAGTACTAGGTTGACTAGTATCATCAGTTAATGGATCAGTACCATCTTGAGCAAATAAAGTCATCATACCAGCAAACTGAGCGGCACCAAGCCTTCCAACAGTATCTGCAGGATTTATTCTTGGTTGGTATTCACCAGCATCTGTTTTCCAAATAGGACCACCAACATTATTTCCAGTACCAGCGTCAGTTGTCCAGTAACCGTGCCATGCATAAGAATATCTTAGTTCTTCATTATTCCCGGCTGGATATGGACCAGTTTCATTATTCATTGTATTTGCACCCCAAGAAGTTGGATCGCCAAATAGTAGCCTAGTTTCTTTGATAAATCCATGCCTTCTTTGAAAATAGAAATAAACGTCTTCCAAATCTCCAGATGTTCTCTCAATTTCAGCATCATCATCTAAGTTTCCAGTATTGATGAATGTATATTCTGTAACATGAAAGTTATCGTAGTAAGGATTACTAAACTGATAAATCTTTCTCTTCATTGTCATACCAAGTTGAGTATTTACCAAGTTATAAATCATTTGGTCATATGGCATGTTAGGATCCAATTCATCAATTTCAACTTGTTGCAACGGATAGTTAGTTGGATTTTCATCCACTATTACTAATGTTGGTTGGAACTTTGCATAATGCTTAAATTCTATTGGAAAGAACTCACTTGAACCTCCCGTTTGTGGTCTTGGACCGCAATGAACAACTTTATAATCAAAAGTCAGACTAGCTTGAGGATCAGTATAATTTCGGCAACCAATCCAAAATCCCTTTGCAGCCTGCATATCTTGTTTAGGATAGTAACCTGGCCATTGCCATCCCCATAACTGATCAGGACCTGCTGGATTATCAGCTTCTCTTTCTTGACCAATACTAGAGTACCAATTGTGAAATGAACCAACATTCAACCATTTTTCTACTTTTCCAATCCCTGATGTAGCATCGATTTTCTCAAAGCTTGATTGAGCATTACTATCACCAATTGGGAAAAGAATAATGGCAACCATCAACAAAGAAAATACTTTATAAAAATCTTTTTTCATCTGTTTATAATCCAATATTTTTGTCAGATAGTACTCGCAATTATTACCATCATCATATTTGTAAAACTTATTACTTGCTCGGTTCATAATTTTACCCAAAATATTCATAATTTTATAATTCCTTTGTTATTACGAAGGTTTGAATCTAATTGAAGTAATCTATTGCAGATTGCTTCATCCCACAAAACGGGTTTCGCAATGACATTCTTATATTTTGTATTAATAATTTGATTAGTCAAACTTATTTCTCGCTTACAATGAAATATTAAATTTTAACCCAAAGAAAATATTCCGAGGATTTAAGAAAGTAAAGAAACTATAATTTGGCATATCTATATATGATTTGTCTTCCAGAACTTGATGAATTTTCTTTTCTTCTGATCTCTCCCAACCACCATCTGAAGAGAACTCATAATATCTTCTAGTTTGTGCATCAAAATATATTAAACCTTCAATTGGAGCCTCGATAATACTAATGTTAGATACAGCTTCAATAGGAGTATAATCAGCTCCAGCTACTCTGTAGTCACCTGGTTGATCGTCGCCAGGAACATTATTATATTTTTGTGTTTCACTATTTACAATATCTTCAGGTAAATGGAGAGACTTCATGTAATTATCATAATCAAAATTAAATCGTGAAAATCCAGTTGAAGAGAGAACTTTAGTATTAAAAACATTATTTATTTGAGCATAGATCTGAATATCGAAAGTTCCAAAATCTAAAGCTTTTGAGAGACGAATATTAGTGTTATAATAATCTAACCATTGTAAATTATTAGTTGTTGCAGCACTTGCACCAGCTTCTCCTTTCCAAGAAGTATAACTACCAGCTTTCCATGTTGAAAGAATATTTAATCTCCATCCACTAACTAAATCACCAAATCCATTAGGTGTAAATATATCAATATTTATTCTTGCTACAGGGCGAGGCATTGGTTTATCTTGTTGGAACCAAGTTTGTCCACTTGTATTAATATATTCAGTTTGGTCAGGAACTGATTCATAATACCTTCCCCATCCAAATTTACCAAGAGAAGTAACCATATAATTATAATTCACAAAACCAGTAATCCAATCACCACGATTTTTGCTTAATTGAACTTCGAACCCTCTAATATCACGATATTGTACAGGTTCAGTTTTAAGATAATTAACAGTTCCATCAGCACTTAAATAACGTATATCACGAGATTCATTAGTAACATCTTTATAATAACCAGTCATTCTTAATAAATACTGATCAAATAAATTGTGCTCATAACCTACTTCGTATGTAATTGTTTTTTCTAACTCAGCATAAGGATCTGACATAGTGTTAATCTGTCCAAAAGTGCTCTCTCTAATTAAATACAAATTATTAGGAGTTGCTAATGTTTGGTAATGCCCATAGTTTAGAAAGAGTTTACTATTAACAGTAATAGGGAAAGCTATTCCAAGACGAGGCATAAAGGTTAATTGTGAAGAAACTTTCTCTTTAACCAAAACTTCTTCTCTATCTGTAGAACCAGAAGCAGAAAGTGCGGGATCATAAGCTGTGTATTGGTACCAATCTGTATTTGGATCAGAATATTCTACCCGTACACCAATTGTTGTTACCATAGCTTCAAATTCAAGTTTATCTTGAACATAACCAGCTAAAAGAATTGGGGAATTATCCCAAGCATACGTGCGATTATTTGTAGAGTATAGCTCAGAGACTAGTCCATAATTCGTATTATATGCGCTCATCCTGAACATGAAGCCAACTTTAATATTATTATTTTTATTAATTTGACTTGATAAGTCAAATTTCAAGTTATAAAGTGATACTTTACTTGAATCACGTCCTTGACTATAAACTGAACCCATAAGTATGTTACTACCATTCCAAACATCTGATGCACCTTGGTAATATCCAAAAGGAGCTTCATCAACATAGTAACTATTTCCAAAGAGCTTGTTTTCAGTTAAATCTCTTTCAGTTCCCGGATTTGTATTATACTCTGAATTAAAATTACTAAAAATAAGATCATAGTATGTTGTAGGATTTATTACATGTGTAAATTTAGCCGCAATACTTGAACGCTTAACAGTGGTTGGAGAAAAATAGGCATCAGAGAAAAGAACTGCGTTAGTATAGTTACCATAATCAACTCTATCTGCAAGATACCAATTAGACTTAAAAATACCGGTACTTCCTATTGTGCTAGTTGATGTTCCAGATTGTGAACCATAGTGACCTTCAACCATCAACTTCATTCCTTTTGCAACATCGGAAGTAAGTTTAAGAGAAGCATTATAATCTGTATAGTCTGGAGTAGATAAAGGAACTAAAAGCATAGTTTGATTTTGCTTATAACTAGCTAAAAATCTAAGACCACCCAATGATTGACCAAAAGGGATAGGTCCTCCAACTGACATATCAATATCATAGTCAGGCTCTTCAATGTCAAATGTTTTTCTATATTGATACATAAATAGTCTTTGAGCAGCTTCAGGAGTTAAATCGTCAGTAGGGTCATCATTTTGAAGAGTTCCTTCAGCAAAAGTATTCCATCCTTGAAACTCTGGATATTGACGTTTCTCATATTCAGTCCAAGCACCATTGTTTGTACCGGTCCAAGCAACTTCATCATCAAGATATGGGCGTACAAAATATGAGTTAGGATCATTTGCAGATTCACCCATATGCTTATTTGCTGCTGGTCTGTATTGACCTTGGAAACTAACAGTATATTTATGTTTGTCTCCTTCCTTAGTAACAACTTCAATTAAACCAGAGCGAACATCACCAACATCGGCAGTGAATCCACCAGTTTGCACTCGAATTTGTTGAACTGAGGTCATACTTAAATTATTGTATGAAGAGTTATCACGGCCATCCCTCATAGAGATACCGTTCACTTCATAAACTACTTCATCATCTTTACCTCCGCGAATTGTCTCACCATCAACACCAGCTTGAAGACCAACAACACTTGCTATATTTACAACAGGCAAGTTTCTAATCTCTTTGGCATTTAGGTTGGCACCACTAGAAGCAACATCCCTTTGAACAATTGGAGTAATTGCAACAACAACTACCTCATCTGTTTTAAAGGATGCATCACTTAATTGAAAATTTGCTTCACTTGTCTGACCAATATTAACGCGAAGGTCTGTGATTGTTTGCGGAGCAAATCCGATATACGATGCTTTAATACTATACGTACCAGGTGTTACATTAAGCATTACGAAGAAACCGTCTAAATCAGTAGCAGCTCCAAACAAAGTTCCTTCAATAATAACATTAACCCCAATTAAAAGCTCTCCTGTAGCTGCATCAGATACAGTTCCTGAAATCTTGCCCGATTGAGCAATAATTGAGAAGTTGGTAAGTAAAATAAAAGCAAATAGTAGAAATTTCTTCATATAATTTCCTCTATGTAACTATTTTTGAATAACATTGGTTATAAGTTTTATGATAATATCCTAAATGAAAAGATAGGAATTATCTTTAATAAAGTCTTAAAAATTTCATAAAAAACAAATAATAATTAAAGTTCGAAATCGATAGTCTACTTAGTAAAAAAAGGAACTATCAAATATT
>CBDUTO010000050.1:0-27770 GCA_965370315.1 uncultured Melioribacteraceae bacterium | reverse complement strand
TTTTAGATACTCCCAATAGAGAAGTCTCGCAAATATTGTTGTAATAACAATATCTGTAACTAATGAAAATAGATACTGAATATAAGTAGTGGAGTAAAAATTTATAATAAAGAAGAATACTAAACCAACCAGAAGCCACTTAATATTTCTAACAAAAAAGTCTCTATCAATGCTAAATATTAGAAGATAAAGAATTGGAATCAACAGTGCTTGCGAGGTTGTCCCAAGAGCATACCAAGAAAAACCACTAATAAAATCACTTATTCCCAAAAAGAGAAAGAAATAAAAATGCTTTGATCTAGTTCTAACAAATGGAATGGTTAGCCAAACAAGCGCAGAAAATATTTGAATATAATCGTAAAGTTCCATTTTAGTCACAATTTGGTGGACAAGGAAAACTTCTTTCAAGTGTATAATCACCAACAGTAATACTGAAGACATCTTTTCTGTTTTCGAGTGTCACAGTTTGTGAGTTGCCACTATAGAGCAGCTCAAGTACTTTGCTTTTGCTATACATATGAAAAACTTGGTTTGATTCAATAAAATTAGAACTAGAATATAATAATTTTCTACTATTTCCCAAAATGGAAATTTGATTTTTCTCTAATCTAAACATTACCTTATCATTTGCTGAGACGATATATACTTTTAATTCGTCGGCTGTTATTGTTCGACTTTCTAAAACTGGCCCAAACAAATCATCAGCTTCTTTTCTGCCAAATATTTCCCCCACTTCTTGAGAATAGATTGTAGATGATAGTGCAGATAATAGTAGTATAAATAAGATGATTAGTTTTTTTGAAGTAAACATAGATTCCTCTCTTTTGTGCTCAATAATAAGTTTTGAATTATAGAAAACAATCTATTTTAGATAATTCAGAGAAACGTCGGTAAAACTACGTACATACCATTATCAAAATACTAAAGTGCGAATACAAGCTAGATACAAAGAATATAAAAAGAATACACCATGGGAATGCCCAAAAGACACTCTGTCTAAGTAGGTAAAAATACGTACAACACCCTAAAACAGCCATGTTTTTACTCTTGCAATACGGGGATAACCCATCCAGATATGAAGTCTTATAAAAATTATAGTGTGATATTAGACTGTAAACAAAGAATACTGAAGTAAAATTAACCTAAAACAAGGAATATTACCCACGTACGTATTTTTACTGATTTAATTCTGAAAACTAGGAGTTATTTTCTAATACCCTTTTAAGTTCAAAATGTATTACTAAATGGTTTTGCTTAAAATGAGGCTAGTAACAGACTGTGGGTTACGTGGCGAAGCTGTAAACTAAACACAAAAATTGGACAAATATTGAAGAAACGAATAATCGAAATGGTTGAGGAGAACTATGCTGATCCCCAATTCGATATTAATAAATTAGCAGAGAAATTGGGAATCTGTAGAAGTTATCTCTATACGCGCTTTCAATTTGATATTGGTTGTTCACCACATGATTATCTTGAATCAATTAGAATTGAGAATGCTATGAAAATTTTATTAGAGGGTAATAAAATTATAGAAGTTTGCAAGAGAGTAGGATATTCAAATAAAAAGACATTTCACTTAGCTTTTAAAAAGAGAACTGAAATGACACCTATGGAATTTGTGATTGCAAATAATAACTTTAAATTATAAATAATACAATTTCACACACAAACCTACCCCACAATATTCACAACATATTTGGTCTTGAATTATTGTTTGCTAAGTATATATTTGTTACGCCTAACAAATAAAAATTACTGAGGATTTTGATAAAACGAAATTATTGACGAGGAATTAGCTTAAGTGGTTCACCAAAAAGTGGTCCTTTTTTCCAAAAATTTTCAACTTGCCGATATACAACCGCATCCAAAACAGAATAAGCATCATAAACCCAGATTTTACCATTATTGTCTATATGATCAAATACAGAATTATGAGTAATGCTCCCATCTCCGTTCTCATCAAAAAAAATAAAACAACCTCTGTATATTTCGTCAAAATTATCAATGGGCGTGGTATTATAATAATAAAGATCGTGCGAAGATATTTCATGATAAACCTCTAGATCATTGCGAAACTGAGCATAACCTAGTTTGCCATATGCCCATTGGATCAAACCAGAACAATCAAAACCAGAATCTATGGAATTACTACCCCAAACATATTCTTCTCCTAAAACACTTTGAATAGCACAAATCATTTGATTGAGTTCACATGAATCTAATGGAACTTGTTGGTAATTTATAAATAATTCAGAGTTGCTTTTGGTGTAATTATTTTCTGAAAGGTTATGCAGATTAAATAGTAGCCATACAATCATCAATATAAAAAGAATAATCACAATGATTTTCCCTTTTTTATGGTGTTCGTCACTATTTATATAATTATCGTAAATTGCAACATCCTGAAAAATTTAGCATAAAAATTTAAGACCAGAAAGAATTCAATTAATCCTTTTTCATTAAATTACACAAAAAACTAGAACAAAATAAGAATTAAAATTATTACTTATCAAGTTATTGAATAAATAAGGTTTAATAAAAGGCGTATAAATAGTAGTATCTTGACTAAGGTTTATAGTTGATTCTTTAGAATTAATCTCAACTTTCATGTTATCCAAAATTTAGTCTCAAAAAACAATCTTCTTTATTGCATCAATTTTAAGAAATAGTTTTTCTAAATCGACACCAAGCAGATGATAATATCTAAGTGATAAATTCAGTCTACTTACCACCTACTAGTCGATAAATAAAAATATTTGTCATAAATTTTAATGGGAGCAAAATTAATTGAGATGGTTGACTCAGAATTTGATATTAATAGATTAGCAGAAAAACTAGGGATTTCTAGAAGCTACTTAAACACGCGCTTTCAGTTCTAAATGGGCTGTTCTCCACATGATTATCTGGAGTCGGTAAGGATTGAAATGCTATGAAAATTTTATTAGAGGGGAATAAAATGATTGAAGTTTGCATGAAAGTAGGATATTCAAATATAAAGACATTTCACTTAACTTTTAAGAAGAGAACCAAAATGATACCCATGGAGTTTGTGGTTACAAAGAATGATTTTAAATTATAGGTAGTACAATTTTACATTACAAATCTACGCACAATATTACACTACATATTTGGACTTGAACTATTCCTTGCTAAGTAGTTAACTTAAAATTATAAATAAAAGTTATTGAGGGTTTTCATAAAAGTTATCGCTCGAACATATAACTCCATAAATACTTTGAAATTTAGCTTAGGGTCACTTCTGTACTATATAGCATATTACTTAATTGTTGGTATATTGTTCTTTAGTGGAATTGCAAAAATTATTGATCCTTTGCCAATAATAAAAACACTTGAAACATTCAAATTATTTTCATTTATCTCTTGGGGAGATGAAATAAATGTTTTTGTTGCAACCACATTACCAATTTTTGAAATTGGACTTGCACTTTTGTTAATGCTAAAAATTAAACTTAATGTTGCTTTACCACTAACACTTATTCTCTTTACAGGCTTTTTAATTTATTCCATTTATGGTTACTATTTAGGTTTAACAAATGATTGTGGCTGTTTCGGAGATATTATTAAAAGTGAGTTTGGGGCTGGAATGAGTTTTAGGAATATAGTTCTAACAATAACTGTTTTTTATTTAACTCTTTATAACAAGAACAAAACCAAATGATGAAAAAATACACTAATTTCATACTTGTTCTACTTCTTTGCCTCATTTTTGGGGTTGTTTTTATACGCAATGATGAGTTGGTGAACAGTTTTGCAGCTAAAATGTTCTATTTCTATTTTATCTCGATTATTGTTTTTTTTGCAGTTTCTTTCAATTTGATTTTCCTCAAAAAGGATATAAAAATCTCACTTAATAAATTAGATTTTTTAATACTGCTCTATTATGGATATAATTTCATTCGATTGATCTTTACTGAACATGTACCAATTTATAATGATAAATTTATTATACTAACTTTTTTAATTGGATACTATTTTTTATTTAAAATCTTCTTTATTAATAGCAAGTTAGACAAAAACTATATAATTGTAGCTCTAATTGTCTCATTTTGTTTAGCTAGTTTTTTGCAATCTTTAATAGGATTATTTCAAGTCCATAGTTTGTTCGGCTTTCATTCGGGTTATTTTAAATCAGTTGGTTCTTTTGATAATCCATCCCCTTATTCAGGTTTTGTTGTCTCCACTTTGCCCTTTGCTCTTGGTTTATATGTTTTCTTTACTAAGAGTTCAAAACAATGTATTATATTAAAATATGTTGGTTTATTAACATTTATTGTTGGTGTTTTGGTTTTACCTCACACAAAGATAAGAGGTGATTGGTTAGCACTATTAGGGGGAATATTTGTTGTTTTATATTATAAATACGAACTAAAAAAGAAATATAAAGCAATTTTTAATAACAAGATTAAAACTGTGGCATTGGTAATCTCAACTATATCATTACTTGCGTTGTTAATAGTCGGTCTTTATAATATACGTCCTGCATCAGCTTTTGGAAGACTTTTGATTTGGAAAGTATCAGCAAATATAATAGTGGATTATCCAATATTTGGTGCTGGTTTTAATCGGTATGAACAAATTTATAATAATTATCAAGCTGATTATTTCGCAAAAAATAAGCGTGACGAATTTGAAATCTATGTTGCTGATGATGTAAGATATGCTCATAATGATTTTATAGAGCAGTTTGCAGAACTTGGTATTATAGGCTTGTTATTATTTGTTTCAATAATAATTAATAGTTTCTTTGAAAAAGGAACTTTGTCAAACAGCAATGAGATAAATCCAACTGCAATTACACAATTACAAATTCTTGTTATCCTTTCAAAAAGTTCATTAGTTACTATTGTAGTATCATCGTTTTTTGCTTTCCCTTTTCAAATTTTACCAACAACAATAAATTTCATTTTTCTTCTTAGTATTAGCTCTCAATCTTCATATGAAAAAGACAAGGAAGGAATTAATACCCAGATGCGTAAGGGGCTAGTAAAAGTTGGAGGAATAATACTTCTAACTCTGTTAGTAACTTTTACTTATATAGTAGTTAAGCAATATGAAGCTAATAAAAAGTGGAAAGAAGCAAAAAAACTATCACTAATAGCTAACTATAAAAATGCGATTAAAACATATTCTAAAATCTATGCTGAGTATAAATCCGATGGATTATTTTTACTAAACTATGGTGGTACGTTATCGCTTGCAGGTGAACATAAGAAAGCTCTAATTAAACTAGAAGAAGCTACTAGGAATAACAGTTCAAATAAACTTTATATTCTTTTGGGTAATAGTTATACCGCACTTGAGGAATATGAAATAGCGGAGAGGTACTATAAACATTCCTCAAATATTATTCCTAATCGACTATATCCAAAATATATGTTAGTAAAATCTTATGTCAATGGAAATGAAATTGGGAAAGCAAAAAGATTAGCTATAGAAATATTAAATATGAAGGAAAAAATTTCTTCAAATGCTACAAACCAAATTAAAAACGAAATTAGAGAAATATTAAATTGCCTAACAAGGCAAAATAGTAATCATTAATAAAATAGGAGGACGAAATGTCTTTACAATTTAAAAAACGATTTAAGAATTTAAGTAAAGCATTAGGGATTGCACTATTTGCATTACTCATGTTCACAAATATCAAAGTTGCATTGCTAGACGAAACGGAAATAGCAAGTGGTGATATTTCTATTCTTGGTGTTGAATTAACACTTTATGAATCTACTGATGCTTATTGGTCAGAGCAATGTATATTTATTTTGATGTATCATGATAATTTGGATTATCCATCATGTTTTTATCCTGGTGGAAATTGTTGTCCTGATTGGGATGCGTACTAATACTATTTATAATATACATTTCTATTGTATCGATGGATATATCTTCTTGAAGAAATATTCAAAAATGCTAAGATTATAGTTTTAATAGTAAGAAATGTTAAATTATCTAACAAGGCAAAATAGTAATCATTAATAAAATAGGAGGACGAAATGTCTTTACAATTTAAAAAACGATTTAAGAATTTAAGTAAAGCATTAGGGATTGCACTATTTGCATTACTCATGTTCACAAATATCAAAGTTGCATTGCTAGACGAAACGGAAATAGCAAGTGGTGATATTTCTATTCTTGGTGTTGAATTAACACTTTTTGAATCTACTGATGCTTATGGGCCATTTGAATGTAAGTACATAATGATGATCCATGATGATTTAAATATACCATCATGTTTCATTTATGGCGGAAGTTGTTGCCCTGATAGTGATGCATACTAAATATTTTGTAAACCAGTAGAAATACTTATCTAAAGTAGCTCATTCTGAGTTACTTTAGATAATAAAATGTAGGTATATTTATGAAAATTAAAATTTTATTGTTACTAACTAGTATATTTGTTTTTTCGTGTAAAGATGAAGCAATTAAAATAGATAATATCCAAAATTCAATAATTATTGAGGGTAATAGTCTTATTCTAATTGATAGCATTCAAATCAGTTCGTATGATTCAAAGACTATTGGAAGTATTTTGCACGGATATATACTGGATGATTTTTTTTTACTCCCTGATTCTGAGAAAAAATCTGTTCATATTTTTGATAATAAGTTTAATTATATTAAAGAGATTGGTAGAAAAGGTAGAGGGCCAGGTGAATTTGCCACAATTCCTGTGATTGTTCAAAGTCATGATTCATTGCGAATAGTAAATATGATGACCAAAAAAATACATTTATATAATGAAAAATTTGATTTTTATAAAGAAGAATATTTGCCAAAGAGCCTTTATTATCATTATTTTAATCCGATTAAGAACGGTAGTAATTATGTGTTTTCGTGTGCGTATCCTATGGGTATAAATAGAGACCAATATTATGAAGATTATAAATCATTAACCAAATTAAATAGATTTTATGAGGAAATAGACAACTTTTTTGCTTTTAATGATATTTATAGAGAAAATGCAACGATTGCATATGCAAGAAATAATTTTGGAAATTTATTGACTCTTGGAAAAAACGGTCATTTTTTTTCAATTCAAATAGCCCTCTATATGACAACTTTGTTTGATTCGGATTGTACTGAAATTCTTACATTTGGGAGAAAACCAAAGTATTACAAGTCTCCTCCAATAGATATCTCTTTTGAAAAAACACAAAATTCATATGAAATGCTAATGGATTTTAAGAGTAAGACAACGATTATTTCTAAAATCAGTTACGATAGAAAAACTGATTATTTTTTTCTTGCATACACAAATCCCCAAAAAGAGGCATATATAAAAAGAGATAATCAATTATTTGAAAAATATTTAATGGTTTACAATGAGAGATTTGAGTGTGTTTATGATGAAAAAATATCAGGTAATTTTTTATTTAGTTATAGGGGCATTATTCACATTTTGGAACAACCTAGGGAAAATACTTTTATTATAAAAAAATATGAATTAAAAAAACAATGAAAAGAAAAACAGAAAGATTAATTATAGTTGTTATTGCTGTATTATTTATTTCATTTAATACAATTTTACTTCTATACAAAAATGTTGAAATATTAAAACTTGAGAAGAATGTAAGTATTGCTTCAGAATCCCTTAAGAACCACAACAAACAAAAAAATGTATCTGCTTTTTATGAAGGAAAATTTTTACATGAAATTTTAGATGGAAACCAGATTAATTTGGCACATACTTTTTTAGATGCCAATGAAAGTTATCATATATTGTTTGTTGTTAATTCAATTACTTGCATTAGTTGTTTTAAATTTCATGTCGAAAACATTACTACCCTTTCAGGAATAAATATACGAGTATATTCAAAAAATGAAATAAAATTATTAAATTCCTATTTTGAAAAAAATAAAATAATTAAAACCAAGCTAAATATTTTGTATAATTCTTTTGATATGTTAGTCTTATTTATGGATAAGAATTATCGAATATTGTATGTTGAATTACCCGACAAACTTAATTATAATAAAAGTAAAATATTTTACAAGAAAATCAAACAGTTTGCGGGCGATCGATAAAACACTGTCTTTTTTTACAAAGTAGTATTCTTAACATTTCCGTATCTTTAGAATAAAAGAGTGGTACATCTTTGAGTTTATCATCCACCTCCATACGTCGTCCGGTATCAGTAGCAATGTTCTACATTGGGATTGCTATGCTTGGTATATTTGCATTTAGCAAACTGGGTGTTGATCTGTTGCCTAATGTAGCATTACCACATTTAATGGTGCAGACTACATACAAAAATGCTACACCAGAAGAAATTGAGAAGCTTGTTACAGAACCTCTCGAATCTGCTGTAGGAACAATACCTGGTGTAAAGGATATTAAATCTGTTTCGAAAGAAGGAGTTTCAATAATATCGATAGATTTTGTTTGGGGTACAGAGATTGATAAAACGATATTAACGTTAAGGGAGAAGTTAGATAATATACGTTTTGTGTTACCAAGGGAAGCCGGAAGACCTTCCATTATTAGGGCAAATCCTTCATCCACTCCGATTATGAGTTTGGTTGTTTCATATAAGAACCATAAGTCGAAAGACGAAAATCGAAAGTGGAGCGAACAATCCAATACCCAATATTTAGATCATGATTCTCCTAGTTATGAAATTGAGCGTTTAATTAGCTTAAAGGAAATAAGTAGAGTTATATTTAAAAGGCGGCTAGAACAGTTGGATGGAGTTGCACAAGCAGTTTTAACTGGTGGATTAGAGAGAGAAATATTAATTGAAGTGGATCCAGTCAAGTTGGATATGTATAATATCACTTATACACAGATAGAGAGTTCGTTAAAATCATCGAATGTTAACTTACCAGCTGGCTCAATAATGAAAGGGCTATTTCGTTATTCTATGCGAACGCTGGGGGAATATAGTAATGTAGATGAGATAGGGACAACGATTGTAAAACGTAGTGAAAATGGAAATGTAATTTTATTAAGTGATATTGCTGAGATTAAGGAGAATTTCAGTGAGCGTGAAGGTTTAACAAGACTTAATGGTTCTGAAACAGTTGGGATGTTAATTTACAAAGAGCCAGAATCTAATACAGTTTCAATTTCAGAGAAAGTGAATGAAGTATTAAAGTTATTAGAGGATGAGTATCCAGAGTATAATTTACTTGTCGTTTCAGACCAATCAGAATTAATAAAAAATGCCATTACAAATGTTAAGCAAGAGATTTTGTTTGGTGGTGTTCTTGCAGTTTTTGTGCTCTTTTTCTTCCTAGGTTCTTTGCGTAATATTTTTATTATTGGAATAACAATACCATCCTCATTAGTCCTAACCGTTTTACTGATGTATTTGTTTGATATTAATTTTAATATAATTTCTCTGGGTGGTATTGCCGTTGGTATAGGAATGCTTTTGGACAACGCTATAGTTGTGATTGAGAACGTCCATAGACATGAGCAGAAAGGCTTAAGTAAACGTAAGGCTGCATTGCTGGGGGCAAGTGAAGTAGCAATGCCGATTGTGGCTGCAACGTTAACAACCATTGCCGTATTTTTACCTCTTATTTTTGTTAAAGGGATTGCGGGTGAACTGTTTAAAGATCAGTCGTATGCAATAGCATTTTCATTAAGTGCCTCGATAATAACAGCAATAACTTTAATACCAATGTTAGCAGCTAGGGATAAATTTACTTTAGTAAAAAGAAAAGATAGATATGAAAAAGAGTATTTAGTAATCAACTATCCGAGTGATAGAAATCTATTTGTTAAAGTATTGTTTTGGATTAAGTTCCCATTTATCTATTTAGTTAAGAGTATAATTTATATTGTAGGGAAGGGAGTAATCAATTTATCGAAACAGTTCAAAAATTATTTCGGTAGATTTTTTGATGTAGCAAATAGATGGATGGATAGGTTAATAGATAAATATGAGTTGCTTCTTGAGTGGGCACTAAAGAATAAAAAAACAACCCTTTTAATCACAGCAGCACTTTTAATTTTAACAGCTTTGGCAGCAGTAGACATTAAAAAAGAATTTATTCCAGAGACACCACAAGACCAGTTCATTGTTGAGCTTAACTTCCCTAAAGGTACGTCGTTAGAAGGCAATTCAGTTGTTACTTCCAAAATTGAGAGAGTAATATTAGATCAGAACAATGTAAAATTTGTTGTCTCTAATATTGGTAGAGTCAATGAATTTGATTTTATGAATAAGGACCAAACAGCAATTAATAAAACTAGTATTATTGTTAAGATAGATTCGTATGAAAATTTTTATGACGTGCAAAATGCAATAAGTCCTATTCTAGAAAAATTGGGAAATATTACATATTCATTTAAGCAAGTAAAGACAGCATACTCAGCGTTATTAGATCCTTCTGAGAATGATATAGTAATAAAGATTAAGAATAATAAAATGGATAAAGCTTATTCGACTGCTAATAGAGTAATAGATGAAATAAACAATTCTACTATTGAAGGAATTACTGCACTACGCATAGGGACTGAAAAGGGAATTCCAGAATATCAGATAGAGATAAATCGTGAAAAGTGTGGGAACTATGGAATAGAGATAAGTGAAGTATCTAAATTTATTTCCAATATAGTAAAGGGGAATATAGTAACCCATCTGTCAGATTTTGATAAGAAAGTTGCAATAAATATTAAAACACCAGACGATGATAGAGATGCAATTGGTGACATCTTAAATGAAGTTATTATTAGTAATAATATGAAGGTTCCCTTGAGGGAATTAATTAATGTTGAATTAACAAAGAGCTATAACGAGATTTGGCATGAAAACCAACGAAGAACAGTATATCTCTATGCTAATGTTGAGGATGGTGATATTTCAAAGATTATTCCAGAATTGGAATCTTTAGTTAGTCCCATCAATATTGACAAGAAACAAACGATAGCAATTGGAGGCACAAACGATGAAATAGAAGATTCATTCTCAAAACTATATATTGCATTGATTATCTCTGTCCTATTAATGTATATGGTTTTAGCAATGGAATTTGAATCGTTTCTATTCCCATTTATAATAATATTGGCTGTACCATTGGGGCTTATTGGGGGAATATTATTGCTCTATGTTCTTGGAGAGAGTATCTCAATTATTTCAATTATGGGTATGATAATATTGGTAGGAATTGCAGATAACGATGCTGTAGTAAAGGTAGAGTTTATTATGCGAAAGAGGAAAGAGGGACTTAATATGCACGATGCAATTATGCAAGCTGGTAAAGATAGATTTAGACCAATAGTTATGAATTCATTTACTGTAATATTTGCGTTGTTGCCTATGATGATTGGGATTGGAGTTGGGACACAGTTAAGAGTCTCATTATCACTAGCAATAGCTGGGGGACTACTCTCAGCTACATTTTTAACATTGATAGTGATTCCAGTGTTGTATGCATATTTTGAGAAGTGGAGTAGGAAGGGATATTGAAGAAAAGTGAAAAGAATGATGAATAACTACAAATGCCGAGTTTTAATACTTTCCATTGCGTTGGCTTTGAGTGGAGAATATTTTGGGCAGACTTTTTCATATGAAGAAGTTTATAAGAGTGGTATTGTTAAAACCAAAGAAGTGTTTAGCATAGGTGGTGATACTAATATCCGAGAAGAGATGCTTATCCTTCCTACTAGAATTCGCGAAGATAGTAAGGGTAATATATTTATTCTAGATTCTAAAGAAAGTTGCATTAAGAAATATAATAAGGATGGTCAATTCATAAAGAAATTTGGACGAAATGGAAGTGGACCTGGTGAATTTATTGCATCTTACAAAATGGGAATAGCACAAAACGGTGATGTAATTATTTATGACATGATAAATCGTAGGTTCACAGTATTTTCAAATGATGGTGAGTATTTAAGAACTAAAAACTTTAACAATGTAGTTTATAAATTAGGAGTCTCGCAATATGGTATTTACATTGAAACAAGAGAACACTCAAAAGCGGCAAAGAGTATTGGTGATACAATTATAGTTACTCAGTATTCACATAATTTCAAAAAGAGAAATGAAATATTTCGATACTATCAGAAAGCGAACAAGCATTTTAGAATTAATAATACGAATAAAGTTATTCCAATTCCATTCCCCGAGACAGTTATATGGGGAATTTCTCGGGAATGTAATATTATTGCCGCATTTACAGATGGTTACAAAATTAAAAAATATTCACCTAATGGGGGACTTATAAGAGAGTTTACTCATAGTGGGGGAAAAAAGAGAATAACAGAAAAAGAGAAAAATAAATATTTTGTTGGAATGACTAGCTGGAGTTCAAAAGGTAGTGAGTCCAGAGGGACTTCACAATTTACCAGAGATAATACTGAATTCCCAAAATACAAACCTCATTTCCGCAGACTTCATATAGATGCAGATGGAAATATTTTGCTTACTCAATACAAGAAGAAGGGGAAATATTTATTAGTTGATGTATTTAACGAAATGGGTGAGTTTATTAAACAAGTGAAAATAGCAGAAGATGTTCTTAAATATGGAAGCTTGTTAAAGGACGGATATATTCTTTCCAATTATGGAGGGGATGAACAATTTGGTGAAGTCAAAAAGTTTAGAATAATTAAATAATAAGATTTGGTCTTAAAAAACAAATAACAATGGTTGCAAAATGAAAATTTCAAAGAAAGTGGTTTATGTCTCTACGTTGGTTTTAGTATTACTAGTTGTGGCATTTATTTTTGCTTCACAGAGTCGTGATATTGTTGAGGAAGGGAACAATAAAAAAGTAGACTATGAGAAACTTGAAGAAATTGTTTTTAATGTGAAGACTGATAAAGCAATTGTGGATGATTTAATTATCAAGATATCTGCGAATGGGAAGTTAAGAGCAAATAGAGAATTGGAAGTCTCATCGAATATTAGTGGAGTAATTAATAGAGTAAATATCTATGAAGGATGCTCAGTCAAGAAAGGTGACTTATTGCTTCATTTAGATGATAGGGAATATCAGATTGCATTAAGTGAAGCTGAAGACCAAGTTATGACTGCTAGGGTAGAGTTTGGATTGTTAAAAAAAGGTTTGCCAAATGACACGTTAAATGTCAGTAAAGCAGATGGATATAAACATAAATTAGAAGAACTAAATGCTGATTTTAGTGAGGGCAAAATAGTGGAGAGTGACTATATACGGGAACGAGATATATTGGAAATGAAAATTATTTTCACTGGGGCAAAAAGGGAAGATTTTATATTAAACAAGAGTGGTGTATCGAGAGCAACAAATACACGAGAAAAAGCTCGGTTGAACTTACAGCATGCAGAGATAAGGGCTGAGTATAGTGGGGTAGTTGGTGACTTCAATTTAGTAGAAGGGAAAAGAATTAATGCTGGGGAGATTTTATTTAAATTATTTGATACACATTTAATGGAAATAGATGTAAACATTTTGGAAAATGAAATAGGTAAAATAAAACTTGGTAATTATGTAGATATAGAGATACCAGCAATTCGGAATGAAAAATTGAGTGGGAAAGTTCGTAGAATAAGTCCATATATAGATTCAGAGAATGGAACATGCAAAGTTGAGATTGAAATAAATAATAGTAAACAAAAGATTAAGCCAGGCATGTTTGCTAAAGTTCAGATTGAAACAAGCACATTAAAAGAGAGATTACTCGTAAAGAAAGAGGCACTATTAGTACGTGACAAACGGAATCTTCTTTTTGTAGTTGAAGATAGTTTAGCTAAATGGAAATATGTAAAACTTGGTGCAGAGAACGAAAAATATTTTGAAATTCTAGAGGGAGTTAAGAAAGATGATGATGTTATTTTAAGTGGGCATTATAATTTAGCACATGATTCAAAAGTAAAAGTAGTGAAATAGAAAAAACAGCACACTTCGACAAGCTCAGTGCAAGTGCGGATTGAACTGATAAGAACGGATTAAAAATTTGAAACAAATCTTCTACATATTTCTTTCTCGTCCAGTTACATCAACAATGATGTTGTTTGTTGTAGTAGTGCTGGGATTGTTTTCATTATTTAATCTACCAATTGAATTAAATCCAAATGTAGAATTCCCACGGTTATCAATAAGTGTTAGTTGGAATGGTGTATCTGCTGAAGCAGTAGAGGCTTTTGTAACAGCTCCTATTGAAGCGCAACTAGCTGAAATAAGGGGAGTGAAGAATATTAAATCACGATCCTCCCAAGGCTATACATACATAAATTTAGAATTCCATGAAAAAACAGATTTAGATTTTATTAGAATTGAAATAAATGAAAAGTTATCAATAATAAAAGATGAATTACCGATAGGAGTTTCACCTCCAAAACTTTCAGCCTATGTACCAGAAGACTTTAGAGATTTACAAGGGTTTATAACATATACCGTATCTGGGAATCAGAGTGCGAATGAGATAAGAAAATATGTAACAGAAAATATGGTCTATCCGCTTATGTCGTTAACTGGAATTGCTGATGTTAAAGTCCGTGGAGGGAATGAACGTGAAATTACAATTGAATTAGATTACGAGAAGATAAAGAGACTAAATATTTCCAATAGTGAAATAAGAAGTAGGGTTTCAGAGATAGAGGCGATAGAAACGGTTGGTATTATTAAAAGAGGCAGCAATCAAGTAGTAGTAAAAATTAAAAATAACATAGATGATTTGAGTGTAATTGGAGAACAGATTGTTAAAAGAATTGACAATGGCACACTTATAAAATTGAAAGATATAGGAAGAGTCTACGATGATTTTAGTGAAGCAACAAGCTACTATAGATTAAACGGCAAGGAGACTGTATCGCTTATATTAAACAAGGAGGCTGGGACAAATTCGTTAGAAATATCTGAGGAAGTCTATAAGAAAATTGAAGAGCTGAAAGAAGAGTTCCCAAAAGATGTTTCAATAATAAAAGAGATAGATAAAAGCGAGAGAGTAAGAGAAGAGTTAAGCGAACTAACTGAAAATGGATTGATATCGTTTATAATTATTCTGGTAATTTTACTGGTAATATTTAGAAGTATAAATTACTCAGTAATTATTGTCACTTCAATTGTCTTTTCATTGTTGTTCTCACTTCTTCTATTTTATTTGTTTGGAATCTCGTTAAATATCATCACAATCTCAGCATTTATATTAGGCTTTGGATTTATGGTTGATAATGCAATAGTTGTTATTGACTACTTGGATAAACACAAAAAAGAGAGAGATACTAAACGCCTCTCCATTATTCTAAAAGAAATATTTAACCCCGTACTAGCTTCTACCCTTACTACCATTGGTGTCTTTCTGCCGCTGCTCTTTTTAACGGGTGAGCTTAGGCTCTATTTTGAGCAGTTTGCAATGGGAGTTGTTTTTACATTGTTTGCCTCTTTGATAGTTTCATTTACGATTATTCCAATGCTCTATACTAGATATGGGAATGTAAAACTAGACCAAAATATTAAAAGCAAAGAGAGTTTGACATATAGAATTTACTTATACATAATGCAAAAAATATTTAAGTGGAAGAGAGTAAGTTTTGCTATAATAATATTAATTGTTGGATTACCAGTTTGGTTATTGCCAGATAGAATTGAGACGCCTATCATTAGTGAGATTTACAATCCAGTTTTTGAATCAGATATTTATAGTGAACTAAAACCATATGTTGATTATTCGTTGGGTGGAACACTTAATTTATTCTTTAATCACATTAATAGAGGTAAAGTTTGGAATTTTGGTGAGGCGACTTATATATATGTCCGTTTAGAACTTCCTAACGGAAACACAATTGAGAGAATGAATGGACTGACAAAGGAATTTGAGAGAGAGATATTAAATTATGCAGAGAACATTAAAATAGTTATTGCAAATGTTAGAGATGAAGAGAGTGCTAGTATTAGAGTAGAGTTTACAGATGAGCAGAGTGAAACCTCGTTCCCATATATGCTTAAGAACTACTTAACGGCTTATGCAACAAGATTAGGAGGACTTAACGTATCTGTTTATGGATTTGGTCCTGGATTCTCAAATGGGGGTGGAGGTTCATCAAGCTATACTGTAGTTGCAAAAGGTTTTAATTATAATAAAGTAAAAGACCTAGCAAAAGAATTTAGAGAAATAATTGTACGAAATCCTAGGATAGATAATGTAGATATTGATCGTTCTGTAAGTTATTGGGAGAAGGATACATATGAAATTGAGGCAGAGATAAAGAGAGAAAATCTTTCTAAATATGATATTACAATTGACGATTTATTAAAAACAATTGCTAGCAATACCAAGGGGAATTTAACACAAAATAGATTCTATCTGGAGGATGAGGAAGTTAAGTATAGAATTAAATACAAAAACTATCGTGATGTGCAGCTTAATGAAATTGAAAATTTAATTATTAAGAATAAGTCTGGGAACATATTTAAGATAAAAGATTTAGTTGAGTTCAGTGAGAAGAAGGTGTTATCATCAATCCACCGTGAGAATCAGCAGTACATAAGAAATATTTCCTTTGATTATAAAGGACCATTTAAATATGGAAATAAATTTATTGAAAAGTCATTAGAGAAGATTGCTATACCAGAAGGATTTACGATTAAGAAGAGAGAGTTTCAATTCAGATTTTCAGAAGAGGATGAGATTGATATTTGGATGATATTGGTTATGTCGATAGTATTAACCTTTATGATTACGGCAAGTCTTTTTGAATCAATAACAAAGCCTGGATATATTATGCTAGCTGTACCATTTGCTTTGATTGGAGCAATCTTTTTATTCTTTGTAATGGAATTAACTTTAGATAGAGGTGCGTATGCTGGTCTGTTGCTATTGATAGGTCTCTCAGTGAATAATTCAATTATGCTAATTGATTATATCTCGAAGAAGAAAAAGAACTTAAATGAAATTGATTTGATAAGTGCAAGCTATTCAAGATTAAGACCGATATTCACAACAACGTTAACAACAGCTGGAGCATTGGTCCCATTGTTGTTTACTTCTGAAGTAACCTTTTGGAGTAGTTTAAGTTATAGTGTATTAGGTGGGATTTTGTTATCGTCGGTTCTTACAATTGTCTATGTGCCTTTGTTTTATTATAGGTATGGGGGATTGAAAAAAATAGCACGCTGATCTTACTGATTAAACTGATAAGAGAGGATAGAGCGAAGCGAATTTGAAAGATAGCTATTAGCGGTTAGCTCTTAGTGGTTAGTAGTAATTAAAAATAGGGATTAAAATATGTTCCATTCAGTGAGTTTTAAATTGTTAGTTGGTGCGGTGATATTGGTTTTGTGGTGTGATGTATCTGCACAGTCTTTGCTCCCAATTTATCAGCAAGGTAGTGGTGAGTTGAAATTAGATTACACTGTTGGTGGCGATACAGAAGATGAGAATTATTTTTTAGTCCGACCAAGCGAAATTGTAGTTGATTCGAAAGGAAATTTGTTCGTGTTAGACTCACCAGAGAGTTGCATAAAGAAATTTGATTCAAAGGGGAAGCATTTAATAACTTTTGGAAGAGAGGGCAAAGGTCCTGGTGAAATATTAAGATCGTATCAAATGGCAATAGATGTAGAAGATAATATTGTAATTTATGAGTCTGGTAATAGGCGTTTTAGTTATTTTGACAATAGTGGTAAGTATATAAAATCAATCCCATTTTCAAAAATAGTATGGAAATTTAAGATTGGTCCAAATGGTAAAAACTATGTGGAATTACATGAATGGGATCGAGAAGGCAAGAAAGGTGGAACGCTAGTGAAAATATTACAATACTCATCAGATTTTAAGAGTGAAATTGTAGTTGATTCGGCCCGTATAAAAGACAACACATATATATCGGAACCAGTAAGAGTAAATGTGATAGTTCCTTTCTCTCCAAGATTACTATGGGAGATTTTACCAAATGGAAATGTTGTAATAGCATATTCTAAAGATTACTCTATAAAGATATTTTCAGATAAACTTGAGTTGTTAAATAATTTTCAACATGAAGGGATGAAAGTCAAAGTTACTTCTGAAGATAAGGAATTCCATTTTGCTAACATTACTATGACCACTGATGGACAAACTGAAAGAGGTGCACCAGACTTTATCAGAGCAGCGACAAAATTTCCCAAGTATAAACCATATTTCACAGATATTAAGATTGATAATGAAGGATATATGTTGGTTAAAGTAAATAACCCAGATAGAGTTATTAGACACTATGATGTGTTTAATAGAGATGGGGAATTTATTAATAAGTTTAAGTTGCCAGAGTTTGGCTTTAACTCTCTTTTTAGGGCAGGTGCTGTTTATGGTATTAAGAGAAGTGATGATGAATTCCCTTCGGTTGGTAGGTCTTTGTTGGAGTGAAAAAACCGATCCAATATTCAAGAAATAATTTTAGGGAATCATGAATAGCATTAAAATTGACTCAATCAAGAAACACTCATACTTAATTGAAAGTATCTTAGACCTTCATAGAAAAAACACGAAAACACTTGGTTTTTTGCCTAAATCAGCTTTTATTGAGAGTGAAAAGCATAATCGAATAATAATTGCCCTTGATAATAATGATAATTTATGCGGATATGTGCTATACTCCATTAATAAAAGAGGCAATTTTGTATATATAGTCCATTTTTGTATTGATGAAAATTATCGAGGCCGTGGTTTATCAAGAAGAATGAATGAGTACTTAGTCAAATTAACTAAAGCGAACTATAGAGGAATAAGAGTCACATGTCGTCAAGATTTTACGGCAACAAATGTGTGGGCTAAATTAGGATTTAGTGTTAAGTATGAGAAGTTTGGTAAGAAAAAAGATGGTTCAACCCTTTTGGTTTGGTGGCTTGACTTCAATCATGATGATTTATTTACTTTATATGAAAGTGATAAAATAGGAGCTGTTCTTGATTCAAATATCGTTTTTGAGCTGAGTAAAGAAGTAAATATTGAGAATGAAATTGAATATGCTTTGTTAGCTGATTGGCTCTCAAATGAAATTAAATACTACATAACAAATGAGTTTGATAATGATGTCAATAGAAGTAGATCCCTAAAGAAAAGAGCACAAGGAAGGATTATTTCTAGTAATTATGAAAAAGTGAGTGGTGATAATAATAAATTTTTACTATTCGTAGAAGAAATCAAAAAGCACTACCCAAAAACACTAAGAATGCAAGATGAATCAGATATCAGACATTTAGCTTGGACAATAGTATCAAAGACTATTTTTTTTATTACAAATGATAGAAATCTGCAAAATAAATCTGATTTATTTTTTGGTGCGTTTGGAATTAGAATTTTTAGTCCAACTGAATTTCTTTTAGAATATGATTTTTTGAAAAATTATACTGATTATCTACCAGTAAGGTTTTCTGGAACAACGCTTGAGATCAAAAAACCAAAAGTAGACGAAGTAAGAGAAATAGTAGGTTCGTTTCTTCACTCAAGCGAAGAGAGGAAAAAAGATTTTAAAAAGGGTGTTGAAGATTTATTAAACAAGGAAGGTGAATTATTTGTTATCAAGGATAATAAAATCGATTATGTTTTTTATAGTTGTTGCAAAATAGAAGATAATGTATTAGAAGTCCATTTTTTTCGAATTAGCAATAGTATTGATTCTATTACAATAGCTAATCAGGTTGTCAATAATATGATTTTGAAAGCAAATCAAGTTAATTCAACAATAATAAAAATTAGTGAAAGGTTTTTAGAGAAAAGCATAATTTCTCTAATAGAGAGATTTGGATTCATAAAGAATGACAAATGTTACTACAAATTTGTAAAATCGGATATTATAGATTTTAAAAATATTACAAAATATATAAAGAATAATACTGAAAGGAAGGAAATTGCTGACATCTATATTGATTATTTGCCAATATATCTAAGAAATTACAAAAAATATTCAGCAAATTTATTAGTTGGAGTTGAGCGATTATTTTGGCCACTAAAATTTTTTGAAACAAAGATACCATGCTATGTAATTCCAATAAAACCTGAATGGGCAATGAACTTATTTCATGCAAAACTTTCTGAATGGGATTTATTTGGTGCTAAGCAAAGATTGTTATTCAGTTATGAGAATGCATATTATAGATCAGCAAGACAAAAGTTACCAAAATCACCAAGTAGGGTTTTGTGGTACATTACAAAAGGAAATATGAACTCAGATAATACGATGGAAGTTTGTGCTGCTTCTTTTGTTACAAATGTGATGGTAGACAAACCCAAGAAATTATTTAAAAAAAATCAAAGATTAGGAGTATATGAATGGAAAGATGTTTTCAAAAAAGCAAATAGTAATACTGACACTGATGTTTTAGCTTTCACTTTTGACCAAACCGAACTATTTGAAAAACCACTTAGTATTGATAGATTAAATTACTATTTTAACAAACATCATGGGAAAAAGTTTTTCCCACCGCAAGCGCCAATTAAAATTGGTGAAAGTCTGTTTTTTGATATTTATAAATCTGGAATCAATAAATGAGTACTGAAAATTCAATTTTATTATCGATTAAACCATATTATGTTGAAAAGATTTTTGAGGGAAGTAAGACAATTGAGTTAAGAAGAAAAATGCCTAAACAAATTAAAGAAAACTCATTAGTTGTAGTTTATTCAACATCCCCAACAAAAAGTATTTTTGGTGCATTTAAAGTAAAAGGTATTCTTGAAGCTACTAAAGAAAATCTATGGGAAAAGGTGCAATTAAAAGCGGCAGTGAATAATTCTGAGTTTGAGGAATATTTTAATGGTTGTGAAGTAGGGTATGGAATAGAAATTGGCGAAAAATATAGTTTTGAGAACCCAATTTCTCTAAATAAGCTTAGAGAAGTTGATGGGTCTTTTAATGTCCCACAGAGTTTTAGGTATTTGACAGATCAAGATTTGAGCTTTGTTGAAAATGAATTATCTCGGGCATTTACTTAATTAGCGGCTGGAGCGATTGCATCGTATTAAATTTCCCCAAAGCTAAAAGCAATTATTAAGTAGAAAAATCTATATAACATAAAGGGCAGCCAAAATTGACTGCCTCACTACGCTCAGTTAGCTTCGACAACAGACTTTTCTTCTAGCATACTTTCAAGTTCTTGTCTGATTTCCGAAGCATTTTGAAGTTGGGTGTATAATTCAAGTATTAGCTTTGATTTTAGAAGAGCATAGTTTTTATAATCCCACTCAAAGCTGTATGAAGCAAGAAGGTGTTTGTCTTCGTGAAAGCGTAATAACATTTCAGCCCCATTTAAGAAACAATTGATGTTGTCTGATCTATAAACTTCACGGAGTTTTATTGATTTGCTAAGGGATAGACCATCGTAAACAAATGTTTCAATAAAAACTTCAAAACCATTCTCTTTGAACTCCGGGAAAAGCAAGAACCAAGGAGATTCATTAATGTGTGACACAATTATTACTCCTTCATCTATTTCATATGTAGCAGTGTAGAGTTTATAAAAGTCAACGACAGTTGCTTCAATAAGATGATCTATTTTTCTGTCACGAGTTTCTGTCACGAGTTTCTGTGTAAGTCATGACTTCCTCCTTTAATTTAAGTTAGGTGTGTTATTCTTATGCCCTATTCTTGGAAGAAATTGAAGCTTCGTTTTTGAGAGATTTTAGAAAAAAATAAAAATTTATCTGAGTTTTTCTTCTGGGAATTTGAAAGGTCCTTTATGTGAGTTTGGGTTTAGTGTGGGTCGATTTTAGATTTCTTGGGTTAGCACTCTACCTCCCTTTCTGAGGACGGGCCTGATTGTAGCTACTAAAGATCATTTTTGACTTCGAAGGGCGGCCCCCCATTAAGATGATTTTGGTGCTGTTTTTGCGATGTCTTTATTGCAGATATTGTGCTTGTTGAGGTCATATTGGTTCTTTTTCTGTCACGAAAAAAGCACGAAACGCGTTTTGAAAAAACTTTTTTTACACCGAGACCACAAAACAGATCTGCGGGTGGAGCTAGGGTGGTGTTTTGGTGTCGTAAATGTAATGAGGCCGGCCGCACCAGAGATCATCTCCAGAACAACAAACCCGGCCCCCATCGCACTTTTAATTTCTTATTATTCCCATATCAATTTCAATACTTTTTAACATATCGTCATTTTTCCAATCGTGAATAATCTCATTAAAAAACTTATGACCATAATTAAGTGAAGACCTATGGTTAATGATTGAGATAACACACCAAGAATTATCTTCCTTTATCTCATCTTCTGTAATTTGAAAGTAATAACGTGATTTGCTTTTTTGATGATATGCTTTTATCAAAAGATCACCATCATCACTATGGGTAAATTTTGTGCTGCTTTTTCTGAAATTATCTTTCAAAAAGATCAACAGCATATTATTCCTTGAAAGCAAAAGTTTATCCCAGCTATCTAAATATCCAAATCCTATTCTATCTCTTTTATCAACTTCTTCATAACTGCTCATTGGTATTACTAAATCTTTAATATTCATTTTTGTTGTTCCTTGCTTTTTTTATTAGTGCAAACTAAGTGCACTTATCAGTGCATTTCTAATTTAGTAAATGCACTCTATATTGTTTGTTTATTGACTGTAATGGCAGATAAGTGCAAGTCTTTTGCACTATTACTCTATTATATATATTATTATTTTTTACTTCTATTATCTTAATAAAAATTATCTTTTTGATTTTCTTCTTCAAAACAGTATAACAAATGCACTCTTGCACTATTATTTGATAACAAGCTGTAATCAACGAATATGGAGTGCATCTACAGTGCATCTTTGTAAAAACAGATGCACTTTTAGTGCATTTACTTGTTTATCTTTATTAGATCTGAACCGTTTGATCTTCTCTCAATACATTCTTTGTTTTCGAACTTAGCATAAGCCCTTAACCATTTAGTAAATGTAATTTTCTTTACCGGACAGTCATTTGCATAATCATTCTCATATCCTATGCTTTTCTTGAACGATTGGAATACGTCGCTCTTGAAATATTCAACTCCAAAAACAAAGTCACTACCCATGAAATCAAGGAACTCATTACTTGTTTCAGCAACTAATTTTCTTCTGTCTAGGTTTATTTTCTTATAAGAAATTAGTCCTTCGTCCAAATAAAGCATTAAACATTCTAGCATGAAATTATCAAACCGATTCCACTCTTCATCGTTCCAGTCATCAAAGAAATCATGTCCAAATTCATTTCTCGGTGAATGGTATTCATTATAATGGTCTGAAAACTCCATCTCATACATTCTTGCAGAGAAACTTCCTCCACTACCAGCAATTGTATAGTTAGTGTTAATCAATAACTTTGGAGATTCTTCGAAGGAAAGTTTATACGGATCTTTTGTTTTATTCTCCACACTCATATCATCTGTTATCACAGAAAATAGTCTTTCAAAATCGAAATTCTTTCTAACATCATTAAACTCAATAATCTCATCGCTAATTCTAACTTCTTGAAAAGTAAACCTTGGATGAAACTCAAAGTTCTTACCATCTATTCTAAGTGACTTTTTCATTTTACTTATTGCAAGGCCAAAAAGACTTTTTCCACTTCTACCATTTGGGTTGTCGGATATTTTCTCATCAACTGCAATGATAGCCTTGGCTAATGATTTTTCCTTATGTCCATGAAGTAGAAATCCGATAGACGAACACATTGCCATAAATCTATCTTCATCTTTTCGAACCACATTCCAGATAAACTGTTCATACTCTGATTGGGATCTTTTAATTGGGATTATCTCAAACTCTCTTTCGAGTATTCTGCTCTTCCAAACGGGGTTGGTTAGGGTTGCGTAGGAATTAAGCTGAAGTTCTTCACCGCGTTTGGCAGTAACAAATCCGTTCTTGTAATAAAGATGACCGGTATTTCTGTCACCGCTTTTTAGATTAGGGCTCTCAGACTTAACTGAAGAAAGTAAAGTATTATTAAAAAACTTTGTAACTTGGTCTAAAATACTCTCTTTGATTTCATCTTTATGTTCTTTGGACTCATCATCAATAGCATCAATAGCATCAATAGCATCAATAAACTCTAAAACATAATCCTTTATCTTTTCTATTATAATTTCTTCAGCAACCATCTCTACTATTCTAACATATGTATATTCTTTTCCATAGTAGATTTTTGCAAATCCTTTACTGACAAGAAACTCTATAAACTTAGCAGTTTTGATTTCTACTTTCTTACCCCTAATCAACCAAAACGGACCCACTATTTCTTTGTTTTCTTTTTTAGTTATTCTCGACTTCACCAATTTACTAAGCACAGCCTTAGTCTCCACAAAAACTGATGGATGATTCTCTCTTACTTTTTCATAAATAGATTCATCATCTACCATAGTTAGAAGTTCTAATGCTTTCTCCTTACTCTCACTTTTTCTAATTTCACCAAAACCTTCAAAGCCACTAAGCAACACCTTAACAGCCCAAACAACACCATGTTGCGGCTTCGTTTCAAACACCTTTTTAAGTTTCTCAATTCCATTTCCTCTTAAATATTCATCTGGATCTTTATCATCTCCATATACTTTTGGATCTATTACGTAGGGAGTAATATCTGTGTCCTTCAAAAGCATCTTAA
Organism: uncultured Melioribacteraceae bacterium; assembly: GCA_965370315.1. GTDB lineage: Bacteria > Bacteroidota > Ignavibacteria > Ignavibacteriales > Melioribacteraceae > 1-14-2-50-31-20. The sequence goes on along the minus strand of CBDUTO010000050.1, from coordinate 3,270 downwards.
CAGCTTTAAGGCTATTGTCTTCTCCAACTCCATCATTATCAAAACTGATTATTGCATTTTTAATCTTTCTGGAGTTCATTCCAGCTAGGTGTTTCTCGCTTAACAACCCTTGTCCAACTGCAACAATGTTTTTTATTCCAAGAGCTTGTAAATATATTGCATCTGGGTATCCCTCAACGATAATAAGGGTGTTCTCTTTTCCATCAACTTTATCAAGCCCAAATAAATCATCTTTTTTTAATTTAGGAGTGCTATCCCAACGAACATTATTATGCTCTTTTCCATCATAAGTTGTAACCGTCATCCCTTTGGGTGCAATAGCGCGTTTTAGGAAGCCAGTAATAGCACCATCTTTATTGTGATATGGAAAGGCCAATCTAAAATTGTCACCATAAAAACCATTTAACCTCAATAATCCGACGGCTCCCTTCATTTCCGGATTTTCTTTAATGAGCTGAGTTTTTATATTAAAATTTTCTGGAAGGTAAAACCACTCTGTTTTTTTTAGAACCTCCACATCACAACCTCGCTCTTCAGTTAGATATTTAAGTGCTTCAGATCCTTCTTCTTGATAGAGTAGTTTCTTCCCAATCTCATAGACTTTTTCAAAGACCATGCTTCTGGCAATCATCTCATTTCTTTCTTTGATTTCTTCGGGGGTTGGTTTGGGGCTGTGCTGTGGCTGACCAAGATCAACTTTTAAGTCAAACTCTTTTACAAGCCATTTTAATGACTCCCACTTTGATAGCCCATTTACTTCTTCGACCAATGATATTGCGTCACCACCGATATCGCAGTTGAAGCAATGGCAAAGCCCTTTGTTCATATCAATGTGAAAAGAAATTCCACTTGAAGAAGCATGTCCAGTTGGACAAGTTCCATGATATGTATTGCTGCCACTTTGTTTAGTCAGGCTTGAGCCTAGGCGTGTGGCTACGTCTGATAAGTTTACTAGGTTTTTAACCTCTTGAAATTTCGTTCCTATGTTTTTGATTGACATTGTTAATTGTTCCTTGATGATATTCAGTTGATATACCATTACCAGATTTAAGGTTATGGATTATAGTTTTTATTTTTCGAAAAGAGTTACCATAGCTCTTTGGCGAAACGGTTGCGTGAGTATAGAAACTTTCTACATCACTCTTTAGTTTGTCATCCGACTTGAATGAAAACTCTGTTACATTCTGATCTACTAATCGTGAGTCATCAATTTCGTTACCTACTAACGACAGATAACTTACTAGATAGAAATCGCGTGTACTATAATTGTTGTTCATAGCGTTTTTCTCCTTGCCCGCCTATGGCGTGGCTTCTCCGTATGTACGGAAGAATTAGTTTATATAATTAAATTATTGGGATAAAAAGATTTATAAGAGGGTCAAACAAGAAAGGGTAAAACTCATTTAGTTATATTTTGCAGTCGCTTATCTTGTTGATTAGAGTAATTATTTGAAGAGCTCTTTTCTAAAAAATTGCTCTCATTATTATGTATATAAGATAAAAATGTCTGATATGCAAGTGCTTGAATAAAAATAATGCAATTATTTTAATATTCTTTGTTATCGTAGATTTTTAGGCTGTTTTAGAACTATTTATTTGCATTTTTCTTCTCTCTAATACGTATATTACAAGTATATATATTAAAAATATTGATTTTATTTTAATAATTAGCCAAGATATTCGGATGAAAGTTACTGAAAAAAAATACTACGAAGCATATTTAGAAAAAATAGGAAGTCAAATTGAGGCCTTAATAAATGACTTTGATTTCTCAAAAGAAAATGGAGATTTTGAATATTTAACAAAAGCTTCAGCAGTATTTTCATCAAATATTGAGGGTAATAGTATCGACTTAAATTCTTTCATGAATTATGAGTTAAACAAAGAAAAGTTCAAAGCTGGTAAAGAGATAGATGAAATCGAGAATTTGATAGAAGCTTACAACTTTGCTCAGAACAATAGCCTCACAGAAGATAATATGCTAGAGTGTCACAAAACACTTGCTGAAACACTCTTGATAGAGAGTAAGCGTGGGCATTATAGAAATGAACCAGTTGGAGTATTTGGCAAATCTGGGCTTGCATACTTAGCGGTTGAACCACAGTATGTTGAAGCCAAAATGAATGAGTTGTTTGTTGGCATTAGTGAATTATTGAACTCAGAATTAACTAAACCAGAGGTTTTCTACTTTGCTTCTTTAATCCACTTAGTATTTGTTCATATTCATCCATTTAGTGATGGAAACGGAAGAGTTGCTCGTCTGATAGAAAAATGGTTCTTAGCAGAAAAACTTGGAAAAGATTTTTGGCGTATTCCATCTGAAGAAAATTATAAGAATAATCAGCAAGAGTATTATGACTCAATAAATTTGGGTGTAAATTATTATGAATTGGATTACGATAATTGCCTTGGCTTTTTAGCTATGTTACCAAACAGCCTTAAAAGTTAGTATAGGAAGTGGGGATTATTATGGAAGATAAAAATACGAACGAAGAGTATAATTGCATAAGACAAGGATTGTTAGAAGCAATAGAATATTCCAGAAAAGATAAAGTTGAACTGGAAAAAGAAATTAAAGTTGCAGAGCAACAGATTGTTGATGGGAGATACTCGACTGACGACCAAGTTGAAAAACGGTTAATAGAGAGATATAGCTTAACAAAACCAATAAAGACAGAAAAAGATTACGAAGTGGTTATCAAAAGGCTTGAAAAGATATTTGATGCTTCGCCAAAATCAAAAGAAGGTGGTGAGGCTGAAATACTATCAATGCTTATAGATAACTATGAAAACCAGCATTATCCTATTGAAGATATTGAGATAAAAACTACCGACTAAAAGTTTAATTTCGACCTTTGCGGATTTTGTAAATAAGAGTCAAAAAAGAGTGGGTAGCGTTTGGACAGTGAATTTTTAAAAGATGCGTATTTAGGCTAAAAACGGGGTGTTTTTGGGGTAAGCGAAGAATCCCTCACTCTCCGCCCAGAATACAAAAAGCCCTTTTTCAGTTGAATTAGGGCTTTTCTGTTTTTAAACCTACCGCTCAGGACGCTGTAAACGCCCTATCTGACCTATGTTGGGCAGTAAATGGGCAGTTGCTGAATCTGAAATGCTTATTTTTCACTCACTTTAACAGAATCTGACCAGCCGTCAAAACAAACTAATTTCGCAATAATCGTATTGAACAAATTTTCATGGGTCTGTTCACTAAAGTGGGGTCTGTTCACTAAAGTGTGTCACTAGTTTCAAGGTTTGTTCATTCTTTGTTGA
>CBDUTO010000049.1:0-28190 GCA_965370315.1 uncultured Melioribacteraceae bacterium | reverse complement strand
CATATTTTAGATGGTATTCATAATTTAAGTATGTTCCTCTTTGTTTGGAATTAATATGCTGTTTTTTCCCCATTCAATTGTTTTTTTTTAACAAACGAAAATTTTTTTCGATAGTAATTTGTGTGCTCCCTTTATTTTAAAGGCGGATTCCAATAACAGTTAATTCTAAGTGTAGAATTGCATAAAGTTCTATTAAAACAATTTTGAATAATGGGTATAATAAAAAAAATATTTTTCTTCAGTTTAGTATCAACATTAGCCTTTTCAGCTACGTTATACCAAGATACTCTAAATGATATTTATCTATTTAAGAACATAAGAGGAACGGCGAAAATAGACTCACTAAATAAACATGCACTTAGTTTGGGTAGGAATAGCCCGGAATTACGATTGGAGATAGGGAGAAAATGTTATGAATTGTCGCAAATGGCAAACTATGAATTTGGGTTAATTCAGTCTTCCTATAATATTGGAGCAGGTTATTTTCACCAATCAAAATTTGATTCTGCCAAAATATATTATGAAAATGGGTTTAATCTTGCTGATATTACTAGCAATTTAACTTGGAAGATGAATTTTGCGACAAATCTTGGGCAAGTATTTTCAAATCTGTACCAATTTGATTCTGCAAATGTATTCTATACTATTGCAATGGAGAATGGTGAACTTGTTAGGGATACTTCAGCCATAGGATATTTATACAATTCTATTGGTGCAATATTTTGGAAAAAGGGTGAGTTTGTAAATGCAATTAAATACTATAAACTTGGGTTAAAAATTCATCGAAAACAAAATAATTATAAAAGAATAAATCGCTCCCTTAATAGCATGGGATCATCATACTGGAATTTGAAAAATAATATTCTTGCTTTGGAATATTATCTTGAAGCACTAAAAGTTCAAAGCAAGTATTTAGAAGTAAGTTCATCGCTTACACTAAATAATGTGGCTTTGTTGTATCTTGGATTGAATGATATTGCTTTAGCTGAAAAATATATTGAAGACGGACTTAAAAGTGCAAAAGCAACACCAAGTATTCTTGGTGAAGGATATTCATACTTAAATTATGGTGATCTTAGTCTTAAAAAGAAAATGTATATAGAGGCTTTAGAGTATTACAACAAATCAATGAAATTTTATGGACAACTAAAAGATAAAAATGGGATAGCGAAAATATTAAATAAAATTGGGGAGGTTTATTTATTAACCAATGAATACGAGTTGGCGAGAAAGAAATTCTTAAAAGCTTACAAAATTAGTATGAATAATAGATTAAGATTAACTCAGACAGAGTCACTGATTAATTATTGTAGAATTCAAATTAATCAAGGAAATAATGATCAGGTAAGAGAAAACTTAGAGAAGGCTTTTGGATTTGCTGAGGAGGGCAATTTTGCTGAAAGTAAACTCAAAATATATGAACTTCAAGCGATAGCCCATGAGAATTTAAGAGATTATAAAACAACAGTAATTTTCTTACGTAAATATGAAGCTCTTAAAGATAGTCTCTTTAATGAAAATGGTCTTCGAATTCTTTCCGATACAAAAGAAAAATATGAAGTTGATCAAAAAGAGAAAAAAAACAATGAACTTCAGCATATAAATAAAATTCAGATATTAGAATTGGAGAACCAGAAAAGAGATAAATTATTAATTATCACTATTTCAATATTTTCTTTTTTTGTTATTATATATTTAATCTATCGAAATACAGAGCGGAAAAAGAGAAACACTGCCCTCGAGAAGGCTAAAAGGGAAGTTGAAATAATAAATCTTAAATTAAATGAAACAAATAAATTGTTTCAACAATCAAATTCGACAAAAGATAAGTTTTTCTCAATAATTTCTCATGATTTAAAGAATCCATTTAATACCTTATTGGGTGCTACCGAAATGTTGCATTTAGATTTTGACGAAATGAGTGATAAAGATAATAAAGAATTGATAGAAATTATTTCCAATGATTCGAGAAAATTGTTTTCTCTTTTAGAAAACTTACTATTCTGGGCAAACTCTCAAACCGGAAAACTTAAATCAAATAAAGCAAATATTTTTCTGCATCAATCAGTTTCAGAAGTTGTTGTACTTTTCTATTCAAGTGCAAAAGATAAAAATATAACTATTGAAATAGATATACCAAAATCGGTATTAATTGTTTTTGACCAATTCATGTTTAGTACAATAGTTAGAAATCTTTTATCCAATGCAATCAAGTTTACTAGTAATGGTGGAAAAATAATAGTTAAAGCTAAAGAACAAAATGGAATAATATCATTAAAAGTAATTGATGAGGGTGTTGGAATTAAGAAAGAAAATCTTAAAAAACTATTTGATGAAAGTTCCAACTATAGAGAGTTAGGAACAAATAATGAGAAGGGCACTGGGTTAGGCCTAATTTTATGTCATGATTTTACAAAAGAAAATAATGCTGAAATAAATGTTAGTAGCGAGTTAGGAAAGGGAACGACTTTTGAACTAGTTCTTGAGAAAGGAAAATAATTGTAGAATCAGAATGATTTATCTTGAATATAGAATAAAATCAATTTAATTTTACAAATGGTCAGAACGGTTTCAATCACAAAGTCATAATGCTTTATTAACAGAGATAAAATCAACTCGCCCAATTTTGGAATAGATGGAGTAATTCGTAACTATGAATGCTTTTACAACTAAAATGTTTTTTTTATTAAAAAGGCTTGTAGCATTTCTTTTTATTGTAATTTTTCCTCTTTATGCAGCACCTCTTCAGGATACAACGAATCTAACCAATTTATTTCCAAATATTGCAGGCAATGCTAAAATTGATTCACTTAATAATTATGTAGTAAATCTTAATAATTCAAATCCGAAATTGCAGTTGTCAATTGGAAGGGAATGCTTTGCCCTCTCCAAAGTAAATAATTATAAATTCGGGTTAGCACAATCTTTAAATAATATTGGAGACGGTTTTTTAAATTTGAAAGAAAAAGACTCGGCTCTAGTTTATTTTAAAAAAGCTTATAAATATATTGACGATAGTGATTTTCCAGATTTGGAAATTAAAATCTCTATAAATATTGCGGATTTATATTCTATCAAATATCAGTTTGACTCAGCTCATTTCTACTATAAACATGCACTGGGTGGAGCCGTTAGACAAAAAGACTCTGTGATAATTGGAAACCTTTTTAATGATATTGGATTTGACAATTGGAAAAAGGGTGGGTTTAATTCAGCAATTAGACAATACAAAGCAGGATTAAAAATTAGACGAAATATGAGGGATAGCAATAGAATAGCAAAGTCATTAAATAATATTGGAGCAGCATATTACCACTTAGGGGATTATAAATTATCTCTTGATTACTATATTGAAGCTCAAAAAATAGCTAAAGAGTTGTCTTTACGAAATTATCCTTTGATACTAAATAATATTGGATTGATATACCTTAGTCAGAAGGATTATCAGTATGCATCCACTTATTTTAGAAATGGATTAAGAGTCTCTATAAAAATAAAAAGTAAACTAGGTATTGGTTTCTCTTATCTTAATTTTGGAGATTTAAATTTTCAAATGGAAGAGTATGAAAAGGCTCTTAAGGATTACAATAAAGCACTCTCCATATATGATGAACTTGGAGACATTAATGGAGTAGTAAAAATAATAAATAGTATTGGACAAGTTTATTTAAATACTAATAAACTAATTCTAGCAAAGAAGAAATTCTTACTTGCCTATAAAAAGAGCAAGGAACATGGATTAAAACTAACACTTACTGAATCTCTTATTAATATTTGCAAAATTCAGATAAAACAAGGGAAAAACATTAGAGCAAAAGAGAATCTTGAACGTGCTTATGAAATAGCCGTAAGTGAGAATTTTGCTCATAACAAACTAAAAATATTTAAACTTCAAAATAAAGTTCATGAAAACTTGAATGACCTTAATGGTGCCCTACTTTATCTGCATAATTATAATGAATTAAAGGATAGTCTATTTAATGAGCAAAGTGTGAGAATAGTTGCTGATGCAAAAGAGAAATATGAATCAAAAGAGAAAGAAAAAGCATATAATCATCAAATATTCATTAACAAAATTAAAGATATTGAGTTAAATAGGAGTAAAACAGAAAACATTTATATATTGCTACTATCGACGCTATTATTATTCGCTATCATATATTTAGTTTATCTAAATAGTCAACGAAAAAGGAAGAATATAAGACTTTTGAAAGCCAACGAAAAAATTGATGAAATTAATTTAAGATTAAATAAGACAAATAAATTATTAAAGCAATCAAACTCTACCAAAGATAAGTTTTTCTCAATTATTTCTCACGATTTGAAGAATCCATTTAATACACTTTTAGGAGCATCTGAAATATTAAATTTGGATGATGGAGGTTTGAGTGAGAAGGAAAAGAAAGAATTAATTGAGATAATTTCAAATGATTCTAAAAAACTTTACTCACTATTGGAAAATTTGTTGTTTTGGGCAAATTCTCAAACTGGAGAACTTAAGGCAAATAGAACTAATATTCTTTTACATCAAATAGTTTCAGAAGTTATTGTGCTTTTCAATTCAAGTGCAAAAGATAAAAATATAACTATTGAAATTGATATACCAAAATCAGTACTAATTGTTTTTGATCAATTTATGTTTAGTACAATTATTAGAAATCTGTTATCTAATGCAATCAAGTTTACCAATAATGGAGGAAAAATAATATTTAGAGCTATTGAAACGAATGAAAAAATAGAACTAGATGTGATAGATAATGGTGTTGGAATAGAAAAGCAAAATCTAAAAAAACTATTTGATGAAAGATCTAACTATAGAGAACTAGGAACAAATAAAGAGAAAGGAACAGGACTTGGATTAGTTTTATGTCGAGATTTTGCAAAGGAGAATAATTCAACAATAAGTGTAACAAGCAAAGTAGGAAAAGGTACAACTTTTAGGGTAGTATTAGATAGGGCAGAATAAAAAAAATCTCACACTTTACATGAAGATATATAACTATTACTTGGGTTTTTAAAATTAAACTATTTATTTTTGATTAGTTCAAATAGTATTTATTAATATAATAACAATCAGGATTTGAGAATGAAAAATGTATTAATTTTAGGAGCTGGTCAAAGTTCCCCTTACCTTATTTCTTATATGTTAGAACAGGCAGAAAAGTATAATTGGTCTGTAACTGTTGCCGATTATAGCATTGAAGCAGCTACTGAAAAAGTTAATAATCACCCTAAAGGACAAGCTATTCAGTTTGATGTAAATGACGAAAAATTAAGAAACACCTTAATTAAAAAAGCTGATGTAGTACTTAATCTACTTGCTCCACAATTCCAATACTTAATTGCTATTGATTGTTTGCATCACAGCAAGCCAGTAATATCGGCAAGTTATGAAAATGAAAGAGTTGGAGATCTAAACAAAGATGCACAAAGAAAAGGAATACTAATTCTTAATGAAATGGGATTGGATCCTGGTATTGACCATATGTCTGCTATGGCATTAATTCAAAAAATTCGTGATGAGGGTGGATATGTTTCTAGTTTTGTCTCATACGGCAGTGCAGTTCCAGCACCTGATGTAAAATCAAACCCATTAGATTATTGTGTTACTTGGAATGCAAGAAACGTAGTAATGGCAGCTGAAACAGGTGCTATATATATGGAAGAGGGAAAGATTAAAATGTTACCTTATAGTCAGTCCTTTAATAGAACATGGCCTGTTGAAGTTGATGGAGTTGGAACATTTGAGGCTTATCCCAATAGGGATTCAATGGTTTATCAAGATGTATTTAAACTTGCGCAAGTAAAAACTATGGTTCGCGGAACTTTAAGATATCCTGGTTGGAGTGAAACTTGGGCACAAATAGTAAAACTTGGAATACCAAATGAATTTTTAGTAATTCCAGGGCTGAGTGAAATGACATATAGTCAATACACTGAAATGTTTGTACCTGTAAATTCCAATGGCGGAAGTTTAGAAGCTAGAATTGCTAACTTTTTAAAGATTTCTCCTACTGGTGTAATTATGGGAAAATTAAAGTGGCTTGGTCTTTTTGATGATAAAATAATTGGTGGTAATGTTAAAACATCAACGGATGTTATGCAAAAGATCTTAACTGAAAAACTCCCTTTGCCTGAAGGTAAGAGAGATATGGTAATTCTAATGCACAAGCTAGAAGCTGAATATCCAAAAGAAAATAAAAGAAAAAGGTATACTTCTACTTTAGTTGATTATGGTATTCCAGATGGAATGACTACTATAGCCAAAACAGTTGGAGCACCTGCAGGAATAGCGGCAAAACTAATTTTAACAGGAGAACTTCTTTTAACCGGCACACATATTCCCACTCATCCAGCTATATATATAAAAGTATTGGCTGAGCTAGAGGAATTAAACCTAAAGTTTGTTGAGAAGGTTGAAGAGATAGAATAAATTATAATGTTTTGTCATTTCTCATCCCTACATATTTTGTTGGGATGAGAAATCTATTCGTTTTTATAACTCATCTATCTGAATTGATGCAACATCATCGAAAATAATTGTAGTAAGGAATTCATCTTTTAAATTATAGAGCATGGAAATTCTTTCCTCTTGATTACTAATAGCCTTGAACAAAACTTGTTCTGCAAACCTAATATTACGATGTTTTATTTCATCTATTTCGGTGGCTTGAATGTATAGATCAAGAATTATTTGTAAAGCTCCTTCATCCAAGGAATAGTTATTCTCTTTTGCTAGTTCGGCTGTTACAGATAAAAGTTCACGCGGAGTATAATCATCAAAAATAAATATGTCACTAAATTTGAGTTTAATTGAACTCCTTTTAAGAGAAATATTTTCCATTTCATCTCGGCTACCTGAAATAATTATAACAAGTCTTCCAGCATATTTATCATAAAGGTAAGAAAAATTGTCTAATACTAATTCCCATAAATTATTGTTTTCAAATAATGGAGATAAGTTTTCAAGAAATAGTATTCCATCAAGAGCTTGCTTAATATATGCTTCAATCTTGTTTCTTGCTTGCTCACTATCTGCCACAAGTAGTTCGCTACCTTTTACTTCAACAACATGCCCACTTTTGAGATAGTTTAATTCTTTATAAATCTTACCAAGATAATTTGCAATTGTTGATTTGCTAGTTCCAGAATTTCCGATAAAGAGCGAATTTAAATTCTTATTAACAAACTTTAATCCTCGTTCGGTCCTTAATTTTGTTACTTGTAGTGATTTAATCTGTTTTTGTATTTGTAGTTTAATTTTATTGTGACCAACTAACTCATTAAGATTACCTACAATAATTTTCAAAGAATCTTCTTCTTTAGTCTCAAATTTTTGTGCAATTTTTTCTTTTTCTAAAAACTCATCAACGTCTTGAAGAATAATTTTATCAGTATCGTCATTATTCGATTCATCAGCAATTCTTAGAAGTTGTTTCTTTTTAATTTTTTCTAGCAAATTGCGAACAAGACGTGCATTTCCAAAGTGCTTATCTCTTCTAGAATAGAGGATTCTAAAATGTTTAAAAAGAGCATCTTCGGCATTTTTTGCTAATTCTAATTTCAATTTATTAATTGAGTAGTTAGCAATTTTCATTAATTCTTCTGGAGTGTAATCTTCAAAATGGAAAGTTTTTGTAAATCGGGATTTCATTCCAGGATTACTTGCAATAAAATCTTTCATTTCATTTGTATATCCAGCAGCAATAACTAGGAACTTTCCTCTGTCATCCTCCATTCTTTTCAGAAGTGTATCAACGGCTTCTTTTCCAAAGTCACTACTACTATTACTTGATGTAAGGGCATATGCTTCATCAATGAAAAGTGTTCCACCCATTGCAGATCCAATCATAACAGTAGTTTTTTGTGCAGTTTCACCAACATGAGATCCAACTAAACCAGATCTATCAACCTCAATTAGTTGTCCACTAGGTAAAATGCCGAGTGCAGAATAGATATCACTAATAATTCTTGCTACAGTAGTTTTTCCTGTTCCGGGGTTCCCTAGAAAAAGAATATGATCACCAAATTTATCCTTTACATTTACACCTTGTTTTATAAAGTACTTAACAAGCTTAACTAAATCGGCTACTTCGTTCTTAATAGATTGAAGTCCAAACAAATTATTTAGTTCACTAAGTGCAACAGATAAAGCTTCCTGATCTATTGGAAGTTGAACATTAAACTCATCTTTTGTTTTCAAAGTGTTGGTAATATCTTCAATAATAAATTTTGAAAGAACTTCTTTTGATTTATCCTTTTCATCTACTTTTACTAAACGCTTACTAATTTTAATTTTCAGTTTTTCAAACATCTGCATAACAAGGCGGGCATTGCCAAAAGAAGCATCACGTTTTCTATAGAGTCGTGTAAATTCTTTTTTAAGCTCTGTTGTTGCATCATCAGCAATTAAGTATTCTTCCTTTTTAATTGCATTTGAAAAAATATCTAAAAGTTCATCTGGTGTGTAATCGTCAAATGTGAATGTATGATTAAACCTCGATTTTAGTCCTGGATTTGATTCAACAAAAGTTTGCATCTCTTTTGGATAACCAGCAACGATAACAACGAAATCTCCTTTTTTATCTTCCATTCGTTTCAGCAAGATATCAATTGCTTCTTGTCCAAAATCCTGACCACTACCACCTTTTTTTACTAATGTGTAAGCTTCATCAATAAAAAGAATTCCGCCCATCGCATCTTCAATTAATTTGTCAGTTTTTTGAGCAGTCTCGCCAACGTATTGTCCCACCAGGCTGGAACGGTCTACCTCAATTACATGTCCTTTCTTTACAATACCCATAGCGTAAAAAATCTCACCCATCAATCTTGCAATCGTAGTCTTTCCTGTTCCAGGATTCCCTTCAAAGATTGCATTAATTGAAAAACTTTTTCCTCTATGAAGGCCCTTACTTTCACGCTCCTGTTGGAATTCTAAATAATCAATAAATTCTTTAACAGCGTATTTAATAGAACTTAAACCAACATATCCATTAAGTTCTTCAAGCAGTTCCTCTATTGAACGAGGTGGTGGGCCTTCTGGAATATCGCTTTCTATAACTTCCTTTTCTCTGCTCGAAGATTGAGGGGGAGTAGGTTCATTGTGTTCTTTATCCTTTAATGGTTTTTCAAGTTTAATGTTTTCTGAATCTAGATAAAACCATTTTTCACAAACCTTAAAATTATCAATATAGATATCAACTTTGCCTTGGCCATTTACCCAATTTGCTTTTCCAGTTTGTGTGAAAATTACAGTATCCCAATCTTTTGGAACCTGTAATTTGAAATTGCTTTTACTTACTTCGTAATCATTTAAGTACCAAATTGCTAAAGCTTCATATTCATTTTCTGATTTATCATATTCAAAATTTTCAAATATTATCTCTAAGCCTACCTTGCTTAAATTTATTGGACTAAGCTGTTGATAATAGGTCCTTTTACCTTTAGCTTCTTCCTCGGTTTGGTTAAAAATCTTTAGCGAAAAAACATCAACATTTTTATTAGTAAAGCAAACATGGTCGGTTCTTTTTCCTTTTTTTCTAATTGGTTTGTCAAGCTCTTGCTCTAATTCATTCTGTGGTTCAGCGTTAGTATTACTTTTGAGTATCTCACTAAATTCTTTTTCAAGTTCTATTGCTATAGTTTCTTGAGCTTCTTGCTTCTTTATAAGTTTACTATAAATAGTTTTAAACTGCTCGTTCTTGCTAAAATTTTCTTCCATTAATTTAGCTTTTGCAAGAGCTGGCTTAAACTGATAAGAATGAAGTAAACCTTCTAAATTAATTAAATCGGCATCTGAATGGAATTCGGAGAGTCTCTTATCACTTAAAATTTGGGACGATAGAATATTTACAAACCAAACATCTTTACTTTTAAGTGCTAAAGTTGCTTTATCAAAATATCCTTGAAGGTTTTTCTTACTTAACTTTTTCTTGCCACTTTTTATCTCTAACGCAATTAGCAATAAACTATTTAACTCTTTCGCCTCTGTCTTTACATGGGAATCAGTTAAAATTCCTTTTTCAACAAGCTTAATTGCTTTTAAGAGTTCCCCTTTGCTAGCCTCTGCTTTTGCATTTTGAATATAGGAATTTCCTAAAAATCGTTTTTGATTTTTAATGGAAAAACAAAAATCATCTGTAGCACCTTCTAATATATTTAATTGCTGTAGAATTTGAGCACGAACCATTTTAGATTTTGTACTGCTTCCGTTTAGTTGCAGGGATAAGTCAGCATATTCAAGAGCTTTAATTGGATATCCATTTTCGAGCAATGCCCAGGCAAGTATAATTGATGCTTCACTATTTTCCGGATGATTTTTAAATATTTTTTTTGCATTAGTTAGAGCAAGCCTACTTCTTCCATTCCAGAGATGCTGGTATGTTTCATCAACTAATTTATGAAAATCTATTTGTGTCAATGTTTGTCCATGTACATTTTGAATTGAGGATTTGTTTTAAAAAATAAAGAATTTATCAATAATAAATAGTCGAAATTTATTAGTTTCTTTTTAGTCTTCTTTTTTAAACTTAATTTAAACATTACTAATTAAGAGAAAATATGAAAAACAAGAATAGATTAACAGAAGTATTGGGAATTAAACACCCCATAATTCAAGGAGGAATGGTTTGGGTTTCCGGTTGGAAACTTGCATCAGCTGTTTCAAATAATGGTGGACTTGGTTTAATTGGAGCTGGCTCAATGAAACCAGAGCTATTGAAAGAGCACATCCAAAAATGCAAAATGGCAACTTCAAATCCATTTGGGATTAATATACCTTTGTTAAGAAAAGATGCAGATGAACTCGTGAAAGTAGTAATAGAAGAGGGTATTAAAATAGTTTTTAGTTCGGCAGGAAATCCAGCAAAGTATATTAATGTGTTTAAGGAAAATAGTATTTCGGTTATTCATGTTGTGTCAAATATTAAGCAAGGGCTAAAAGCTGAGAGTGTTGGTTGCGATGCTGTGGTTGGAGAAGGGGTGGAAGCAGGCGGGCACAACGGTTTAGACGAAATTCCAATGATGAGTTTAATTCCACAATTGGTGGATGAGTTGAAAATTCCAGTAATTGCTGCAGGTGGAATAGCAAATAAAAGTGGGGTTGATATAGCTTTTTCTCTTGGGGCTGAAGGTGTGCAAATTGGAACATTATTCGCTGCAACTGAAGAGTCATCTGCTCACTTAAATTATAAGGAGGCAATAGTAAATGCAGGTGTAGCAGACACAACATTAATACTTAAGCCAATTGGATTAACAAGAGGAATTAAAAATAAATTTACAGAAAGAGCAATTGAATTAGAAAATAGAAATGGAACACAGGAAGAATTAAAAACCCTTTTAGGAAAGAAACGTGAGAAACTTGGCGTTTTTGAGGGAAATGTGGAGGAAGGTATTCTTGAGGCTGGCGAAGGTGTTGGAGTGATTACTGAAATAGAATCAGTTGAAAAAGTATTTAGCAAACTAATTAACAGAGGTGAAGATAATGGCTGAAAAATATAACTGTGACAAATGCGAATCAGAAGTAAAAGAGAATGATGATTACTGTCCAAATTGTGGATCAATATTTACGGATGATAAATGTATAAATCATACTGACACTAGCGCTGAAGGTGTTTGTTTAATATGTGAAAAAGTTTGTTGTTCTAAATGTGGACTTGATGTTAATGGTGCATTCTTGTGTAATGTGCATAGTGATGTCGAAATAATTCAATCAATGGGAAGAGTATTTGGAACAAGCGATTCATTAGAGATAGATTTTATTATGTCAGTTTTAGAAGATGAAAATTTTCACCCATTTAAGTTTAGTAGAAAAACTAGTCCAATATCATTGGGTGGTACTGATTACACATTGTTTAGAGCTTCAGGCGAATCTAGTGGTCATCTAATTAATGAAATGAAAATAATGGTTCCTCTCAATGAGTATTTACAAGTTGAAAAAATAATTGAGAACATTCAGAAGAGTGAATAATAAAAACAAATTGAGAATGGCTGAAGTTAGTTTTTCATGATTATCGCATTAAGCCGACCAATTATTTTATACTCGTTTCATTTAATAAATCCGTAATTTCGTGAATTCAAATGATTTAATTAAAGTAAATGCAAAAGAAAAAAATCTTTATTCTTGGTTCAACTGGCTCAATTGGAGTAAACACGCTAGATGTAATTCGTCTTCATCGGGATTCCTTTGAGGTGGTGGGGCTAACTGCAAATCAAAATATTGAATTGCTATTAAAACAAGTTCAAGAATTTAATCCAAAATATGTTGTTGTTCGGGACGAAAAGTTAGCAGAGAAAGTCAAATCAAGTTTCTCATCTAATATAATTTTCTTAACTGGTGAAAATGGCTTGTTAACTGGTACACGTGAAGCAGAGTATGATATTCTTCTATCGGCACTTGTTGGATTTGCTGGACTTCAACCGACAATTGAAGGAATTAAACGTGGAAAAAGAATTGCACTTGCAAACAAGGAAACTCTTGTAGTTGCTGGCGAAATTATAACTAAGTTGGCAAAGGAGTATAATTCAGAATTAATTCCAGTTGATTCTGAGCATAGTGCAATATTTCAATGTTTAGTTGGAGAAAAACATAAAGAGATTGAAAAACTAATTTTAACTGCATCAGGCGGACCATTTTTTAGAAAGTCTAAAGAGGAGTTGGAGAATGTAACTGTTGCTGAAGCTCTTAACCATCCAAATTGGGATATGGGTAGTAAAGTAACAATTGATTCTGCTACAATGATGAACAAAGGTCTTGAAATGATTGAGGCTCATTGGTTTTTTAATCTACCTCCAGATAAAATAGATGTTACAATTCATCCGCAATCAATTGTTCACTCAATGGTTGAGTTTGTTGATGGATCGATAAAGGCGCAACTAAGCAATCCAGATATGAGGTTGCCAATTCAATATGCGTTAACTTATCCAGAAAGATTGCCTAACAGTTTTACGAATACGAAATTAACTGAAATTGAAGAGTTGTCATTCTTTAAGCCAGACTTAGTGAAATTTGAATGTTTACAATTAGCTTTTGATGTTTTAGAAACGGGTGGAACTGCCCCATGTATTTTAAATGCGGCAAACGAAATTGCTGTTGAAAGGTTTTTGAATAACAAAACATCATTTAATTCAATTCCAAAATTAATAAAAGAAGCATTAAATAATGTTGAGATAAAATCAGTCGTAAATTTAGAAACAATTATTGAATGTGATAGTTTAACACGAGAGTATTTTAAAGTTTAGAAAAGGAAGTTTAGTTAATGGATTATATATTTTATTTTATACTAACTATTGGAATTTTAGTTTTTATTCATGAGTTAGGGCATTTTCTTGCAGCTCGAGCATGCAAAATGAGAACAGATGTTTTTGCTATTGGATTTGGAAAAAGATTATTTGGGTGGAATCAAATTAATGGTTTTACATTGGGTAACCTTCCTAAGGATCTTGATTTACAAGGGCATACTGATTATCGTTTAGCACTACTTCCACTTGGTGGATATGTTAAAATTTCTGGAATGGTTGATGAAAGTTTTGATAATAGCTTCGCAAATACAGAACCAAAGCCATATGAGTTTAGAGCTAAACCGACTTATCAAAAGCTATTTGTGATTTCAGCAGGCGTGTTGATGAATTTAATTCTAACAATCGCAATATTTTCTGGGATTAATTATTTTCAAGGTAAGCAAGTCGTAAAAACTACATCTGTAGGAATTGTTGAAGAAGGCACTACTGCTTTTGAAGCCGGCTTCAGAAGTGGCGATAAGGTATTAGCAATAAATGGAAATGATGTAAACGATTGGCAAGCAATTAGAACTTCGCTTTTTATTGAGAATAGTAGTGTTGCTAAAGAAGTTTCAGTTTTACGAGATAGCAACCAAAGCTCATTTACTGTTTCACTTGAACTATTGGGGAAAGCTTCTCAAGAGCAATATTTTCTTCCGTTAGCAGAAATCAATCCGGTAATAACAACTGTTGTTAAAGACTCACCTGCAAATGATGCGGGTATTGAACCGGGAGATATTTTTATTTCTATAAATAATACTATGATTAAGAGCACAGCAGAAACAATTGAAATAATTTCTTCCAATCCGGATACTGTATTAGCTTTAATTATTTTACGTGATGAAGATACAGTCCAAACAGCTGTTACACCTGGAATTGATGGGAAAATAGGAATTTCATTAAAAGACAACTATACTGGAGAAATTGAGTATGAAGAATACTCTTTCTTTGCAGCCATAGGATCTGGAGTTGGAATGTCAGTCCAATACATATCCGTTACTCTTGATTATATGGGAAGAGTAATATTTGGTAAATTAGAAGTTGCACAAGCATTTGGTGGACCTGTAAAGATAGCACAAATTGCTACAGAGTCTGCTGATATGGGAATAGTTCCTTATCTAGGATTTCTAGCTATGCTTAGTTTAAGCTTGGCAATATTGAATATTCTTCCATTTCCAGTTTTGGATGGAGGACACTTTGTAATAATTTTAATTGAGGGAATTTTGAGAAGAGAGATTCCTATTAAAATTAAGATTGCAATTCAAAATGCTGGTTTTATTATTCTATTAATGCTTATGGCATTTATTATTTATAATGATATTATTAACATGTGACTTCGTCTTCGCTCAGCAACCATTTAATTTCATTTGGTTGCTGAGCATAATCGAAATTTAGAAGTTGAGACCAGGTGGTTGATCGGAGTCGAAACCCCATTCTTTGTAAAACTGATTCAAGTATTCCTCCATAAATTTATGTCGTTCAGAGGCAATTCTTTTTCCTGTTCTAGTGTTCATCCTATCTTTTAATAGAAGTAGTTTCTCATAGAAATGGTTTATAGTTGGGGCGGTACTATTTTTGTATTCTTCCTTAGTCATATTTAGATTTGGGGGAATTTCTGGGTTGTAAATTTCTCTGTTCTTAAATCCACCATAGTTGAATGTTCTAGCAATACCAATAGCTCCAATAGCATCAAGTCTATCAGCATCTTGAATTACATCTAATTCCAAAGATTTAAACTTTTGAAGTTCTTTACCTCCTTTGAATGAAATGTTTTCAACTATTGCTACAACATGAGTAATAACACTCTCACCCAAGTTTTGCGAACGTAGAAAATCAGTTGCAATTTTAGGACCGATAGTTTCATCCCCATCATTGAATTTTGAGTCGGCAATGTCGTGCAACAAAGCCCCAAGTTCAACAATGAATGAATCTACATTTTCGGATTGTGATATTTGTTTTGCCGTTTTCCAAACACGGTAGATATGCCACCAATCGTGTCCACCCTCAGCATTTGCAAGTGTTTCTTTTACAAAATCAATTGTTGCAGTAATTATGTTTTCTCTATTCATATAATCCTATGTTTAGTGCAAATTCTCTAAAAACCTGTTAATTCAAAATAAACTGAAACTATTTTAATAAGTATCCAAAAAGCTAAGCGAGTAGTTCATTTCTGTGCAAACTTATTCTTACGATATGCGTCTATAAATCGGAAGACTTAACAAATAATGTAAAACCTATATATTTTAACTTAAAAGAATTTAAGTGTTATTATATTTAGCTCACTAATAAAACAAAATGAGGTCAAATTCATGAAATATTTATCAGCGTCATTATTTTTCTTTTCACTATTTACCTTCCAAATTTTAGCGTTTCAAAATGATAATATACAAAAAGCGAAACAACTTTTTGATGAAAATAAATTTGAAGAAGCCCAATCTATTCTTAAAGAAATTGTTGATGAAGATGATCAAAACCACGAAGCATATTTTTTTCTAGGTAGAACATTTATGGGGCTTGGAGATGCTGAAGAGGCAACAGAAAACTTTGAAGAAGCCATAGATTTACAAGACGAAAATGCAGATTACCATTTCTGGCTTGGGCGAGCAATTGCAATGGATGCCCAAAACTCAAATGTTATTAGCCAAGCAATGATGGCTTCAGATATTTTGGAAGAGTTTGAGCGAACTGTTGAGTTAGATCCAAAACATATTCCTGGGCTAATGGGAGTAATTGGTTTCTATACAAATGCACCTGGTATTATGGGAGGAGACATTGACAAAGCTGAGAAGCATGCTAAAGAATTAGTAAAATTAGATGAAATGAAAGGAAGAACCTCTTTAGCACAAATATATTTGAAACAAGAGAAGATGGATTCGGTTGAAATTCAAATTAAGGTATTGGAGGAAAATTTTAGAAATGATAGATCTCTTGGAAGCCTCTACAATTCCCTTGGATACTATTATCTTGGAGAAGATAAAATTGTTAAAGCAATTGATGCTTTTGAAAAACAAGTTATGATAAATCCCGAGAGTGCAAATTCACACGATAGTTTGGGTGATGGTTATAAAGCTGCAGGTAGAAAAGATGACGCAATTGCTCAATATAAAAAGGCATTAGAGATAAATCCAGACTTTTCTGCATCTGCTGATAATCTTGAAGAATTACAAAGTGAAATGGAAAAATAAAAGAAAGTTATAAGTTGCTAAGTGAGCTAAAATGTCTAAAGTTGAAAAACATTAAGATTGCTATTTATTCAATTTAGAGAGTTCTAATGGTTCTGCTTTTTAACTTTTGGCACTTTGAAATCTCCAACTTTAGCTCACTTATATTCTTTTAAGTAAATAACTTAACCCCCAAAACACACCTCAATTATTTTCAACGTATACGACCATTTATGAGTATCTTTGTAGTTGAATTTAAATTTAATGAGAAGATTATGAAAAGTTTTGCAGAGATAGGGATTGAGAAAAATATTCTTACCGCTATTGAAGAACTTGGTTTTGAAAATCCAATGCCAGTTCAAGAGAAGGTTATTCCACAATTATTAAGCGACGAAGGAAACGATATAGTTGCACTTGCCCAGACAGGAACGGGTAAAACAGCTGCTTTTGGCTTACCACTAATTCAACGAGTAGATTTATCAAATAAAAAAACACAACATGTAATTATTAGTCCAACAAGAGAACTTTGTGTTCAAATAGCGGATGATATAAAATCATATTCAAAATATGAAAAAGGGGTAAAGGTAGTAGCAGTTTTTGGTGGTGCAAGTATAGAGCATCAGATAAAAGCTATTAAAAGAGGAGCCCACATTATTTCGGCAACCCCAGGACGTTTGTTGGATTTAATAAATCGAAGAGTTGTAGATTTAAGATATATCAAAACTGTTGTTCTAGATGAAGCAGATGAAATGCTTAATATGGGTTTTCGCGAAGACCTTGAAGCAATTCTAACTGATACACCAGAAGAGAAGCAAACGCTTCTATTCTCTGCTACAATGCCAAGGGAAGTAAAAAAGATTGCTAATAAATTTATGAACGATGCAATTGAGTTTACTGTTGGTAAAAAGAATGCTGGTGCAGAGAATGTTTCTCACATCTGCTATTCAGTACATGCAAAAGATAGATATTTAGCATTGAAACGAATTGTAGATTTTAATCCCGATGTTTATGGCATTGTATTTTGTCGTACTAGACGTGAAACACAAGATGTTGCTGCCAAGTTAATGGAAGATGGATATAATGCTGATGCAATACATGGCGATTTATCGCAAGCGCAACGTGATGTTGTTATGGGCAAGTTTAGATCGAAACATCTTAGCCTTCTTGTTGCCACTGACGTTGCTGCACGTGGGATAGATATTCATGATTTAACGCACGTAATCAATTACAACCTTCCTGATGAACTTGAAATTTACACCCACAGAAGTGGAAGAACTGGAAGAGCTGGAAAATTTGGTACTTCAATTATTATCTCTAATCTTAAAGAGAAAAGAAAAATATCTCTAATTGAAAAACAGATTGGGAAAAAGATAGAATACAAATCTGTTCCATTAGGGAAAGAAATATGTAAAGTTCAATTGTTTCATGTAATTGATAGAATGGAAAAAGTTGCTGTTGATTCTGCACAGATTGATGAATTTATTCCTGAAATTAATAAAAAATTAGAATGGCTTGATAGAGACGAGTTAATTAAGAAATTTGTTTCTGTTGAGTTTAATCGCTTTACGGATTATTACAGTAACACTCCAGATTTAAACAAACCAACTGATGACAGAAAATCAAAAGGAAGAGATAGAGATGGAGGATCAAACCAAAGAACTGCAAGACAAGGATATACACGCTTCTTTGTAAATCTTGGTAGTATGGATAAAATCAGACCAGTTGATTTAATTGGAATGGTAAATGACTTCACGGGAATTAGAGATATAGAGATTGGTGAAATTGATATCAAAAAAACATTTTCATTTTTTGAGGTTGATAGCGATTACAAAGATCAGATGCTAGAAGCATTCAATTCCGAGACTTTTAAGGATAGAAAAATAAATCTTGAAATTTCTGGGAAAGAGCCTGTACAAAGATCACACTCGTCACGATCAGGATCGGACAGAAGAAGAAGCGATGGTGATAAACCAAGATTCAAATCTGGACGAAAATCTTCAAGAGGTTCTCGAAATTCTTCAGGTAAAACTGATAGAAAGAGGTATAAAAAATAGCATATAATTTGTTTTGTTACTTTTGTAACTTATTAAATCACTTTATTTATTTGTGAAAGGTAAATATGAGTAATTCCAAATCTAAACATACGTTTCATATTCCCGTTATGGGATTAAGCTATACCATAGATTCACCAATTAAAACAGCACATCTAGGAATTTCCTCTGTGATGTCAATATTTGAGCATAACCTGCTTGAAAAAATGCGCAAGCATTATGCTGAAAAATTCAATTATTCTTTTGAACCTATTACTTCTAAGATGGAGGATTTTCGTGCAAAGCGAATTACATCATATCTAAATTTAGTAGATGAAATAGTAAAAGAAAAATTTGATAATCTAAAAAATTCCGTAATTGAAAGACGAGAAGAATTGGAAAAATATTTTGAACTTCTCCCATCATTCTCTGATTTAAAAGATCGTTTTGATGAAATGATAGAGAATAATCATAGTATTAAAGAGATCCAGAAGTGGTTAAATGAGAACATAACACTTGGTGGTATTGATGTAAACATTATGACAAAGCTCGATGGTCCAGAATTTATTGGGAATAGACAACTCTCTGTTGAACATAATAAAGCACATACTGCAATTCGTGGTTTTGCCAACAGTACACTTGAATCCTCACTAGTCCTTTCTGCTGGAATGAATCCAAGACTCTTTGGCTATATGGAAAATTTCGATGATTTTTTCCCTGATGCTGATGGAAATATCAAAAAGAAAATTATTCTTAAAGTTAGTGATTATCGTTCAGCTTTAATTCAAGGAAAATTCTTTGCTAAAAAAGGATTATGGATTTCAGAATTCCGAATAGAATCCGGACTCAATTGTGGTGGCCATGCATTTGCATCGGATGGATACTTGCTTGGACCAATCTTACACGAGTTCAAAGAAAATAGAGAAACCTTACTTGCAACAACATATAAAATGTTTAAGGATGCGTTAGAAAGAAAAGGCAAAGTTTCTCCAGAGACAATTCCAGATGTTAGGCTTACAGCCCAAGGTGGAGTGGGTACCGCTGATGAACATGACTTTTTAATAAATTATTTTGATGTTGATTCGGTTGGTTGGGGAACACCATTTTTACTTGTTCCAGAAGCTACAACGGTTGATAAAGTAACTATGAAAATTTTAAGCGATGCGAAAGAGGAAGATTTATATTTATCTAATGCGTCACCTCTTGGAATTCCATTTAACAATGTTAGAGGGAGCTTAAAGGATATTGAAAGAAAAGAAGAAGCCGCATCGGGTAAACCTGGAAGTGCTTGCCCAAAAAGATTTTTAGCATTCGATACTACATATAGTGAAAAACCTATCTGCACAGCTTCAATAAAATATATTAATATTAAGATAGATGAATTAAAAGCAGAGAATCTAGCGGGCACTGAATATGATTCAAGGTATAATAAAATTACTGAAAAAGAATGTCTCTGTAATGGATTAACAAATTCGGTTCTGATTGTAAATAATCTTGATACTAAAATGGAAGGCGAAGCAGTCTCCATATGTCCTGGACCAAATATGGCTTACTATTCTGGAGAGTCTTCATTAAAGGAAATGGTTGATCACATCTATGGAAGAATAAATATTCTTAATACAAATAGTCGTCCAAATATGTTTATAAAAGAATTGAAAATGTATATCGATTTCTTAAAAGACAAAATTAATGAGGCCTCTATTCCATTTACCGATAAGCAAATTAAATACTTTGATACTTTTAATTCAAATTTGAATAATGGAATTGAGTATTACAAATCGCTATTTGCAGAAAATAGAGATTCTCTGAAAGAAACTTATGATAAAGTAGTTTCTGATTTGGATAATTTGGAACTTGAATTAAAACAATTTATGTTACAAACTGCTTAACAATATATTGATGAAGTGGATACAAAATTTGTATCCACTTCATTTCAAATAACATCTACGCCATAACCATCCAAAGTAAAATTACTTTTAGATAAAAGTTCCACCACTCTTCAAAAAAAAACAATCCCCAAACTTGTCAAAATAAACAGGAAACATAGATTCGCTATCTTTAATTCCGTGATGTGACGTAGTTATATTCCAAGAAAAGGTTTATGTTTTCGACTATGATATGTCAATGCAGCCAAAATACATTGTTTTAATTCAACTATTGGAAGTTGATCTTTCTCGTAAAAAACTATTGCTCTCGTCCCTTCAAAATTAAACAACTCACCATATACAGTTCTAAATGTTTCCACGAGATTTGTCTGGCAACTAAAATAGATTGCAAATTGATTTGGTTTTTTTGAATTCCAAGCAATTCTTATTGTACTTCCATTTTTTACAACGTAAGCAGGTTCACCCCATTTGATAGTCTCAAGGCAAACCATTTCTTCGTTTTCACTTACTACTTCTAAAATCAAATCTCGAAGAAATAATAATTTTGAACGAAAATTCTCAGGATAACTATCAAATACTTTACCTACTAGTTTATTTCCAATATCAGTTTTCAAAACCTTCATTCTGTTCTTTTTACTATTGTTTAATCTGAACTAAAGACTTTGAAGCTAATTTACCAACTTTATCATTTGGATACTTTTTTGCTAACTCTTTCCAAATTTTAATAGCATACTCGTCTTTACCTTGAGATGCAGCAATTACACCAAGATTATATTTAGCTTCAAGATTTGAATCATCTATTGCTATTATTTTTTTTGACACATCTTCAGCCATTTGAAAATTTTGAGTATTATAATAAGCTGATCCTTCAGCTAAAAGAATATCTACTCTATTAGGATCTATTGCAAGAATTTTTTCGTACAAAGCAATTGCTTCTTCTGTTTGATGAGACATTCCTAACATTTGAGCATAGTTTTTCATTGCAAGTGTGTCGTTAGGATTTTTCTCTAATTCAATCTTAGAATTTTCTAATTTTGTCCAAAAATCTTCACGAACATTGTTTTTGGATGGTCCATCAATAGTCACTCCATCCATCCCTTGGTGAACTGCATCTTTTGGCATCTCCATTTCACCTTTTGGATTAGGTGTCGTAGTCAAATCATTTTTATCATTTGAGCCAGTAAGTATTATTGCTGCAATGATTATTACAAATATAATTCCATACATATATAGGGGTTTAAATTTCATTCTATTTCCATTCAGTTATTAAAATTGTAATGTAAAATTTATTGTTTTATTGAATCCTAAACAACAGTGATTTTTAAATTCAGTAATGCAAAGCATATAATATGAGTAGCCCAGATTACTTATTTATAATAAATATAGAGTCACAAAAATAAATATAGAGTCACAAAAATAAATATAAAAACCCTTTAGCTTTCATCAGTAATTCACTAATTTAATGAAATGTGTTTTCTATTCAGAACCATATTGGAAATAGAATCTGCTAAATCTCTAAACTCCAACTTATTTTGATTGTACTATTGCTGCAAAAACAATGACCAATAAATTCAAAAGAAAATATGGATTTAATGTTTACAATATTCATTTAGAAAATCAATTTGAATATGTAGCCCAGCAAGGCTTACAACATATCGAGATTAATCTTTCAGATAATAAATTATCAATAGATACATTTAATAAAGATAGAGTTACTAAATTAAACACTCTTTCAAAAGAATATGATATTGGACTCAGTTTTCACATCCCATATTTTACAAACATTTCTGAAATGTTATTCCCTCTTAGAAAATCTCATATTAAATTTTTGTTTAAATGTATTGGCATTGCTTCAGAATTAAATGTTAC
This sequence comes from uncultured Melioribacteraceae bacterium, assembly GCA_965370315.1. GTDB lineage: Bacteria > Bacteroidota > Ignavibacteria > Ignavibacteriales > Melioribacteraceae > 1-14-2-50-31-20. The sequence continues at coordinate 5,966 of CBDUTO010000049.1, read as the reverse complement.
ACATATAACACTTCATACTGGAGCCTTTTACTGGTTCCCAGTTGAACAGTGGATGAGAAAAAAAGCTCTGAAAAGATTTATTAAAAGTATGAGAGAAGTATTAAAGGTTTGTGAGGATAAAAATGTTGTAATTGCAATTGAGAATGTTGTTCCCATTCCAAAAGGATCAGAGTTTTTTCTTTTAGGCGATAACATTGAAGATTTTCAATATATTTTCTCACAGTTAGATTCTGAATATTTAAAATTTTGCCTCGATACAGGTCATGCAAATATGGGAGAAGGGATTTCGGATTACATAGATAATTTCCAGGATAAGTTAAGTTGTGTTCATTATCATGATAATAACGGGACAAATGATGAACATTTACCAATTGGAGAGGGTAATATTCCATGGGATGATTTAGCAGATAAATTAACAAAAATTAAATACGAAGGACCCATCATTAGTGAGTGCAGAAATATAGAGGCTCATAAAGCTGCAATGTTATTTGAGAATTATTTTGAAAAGAAAATCCTTTGAATAACTTTTAGACTCAGTCATTCCGGTAATATTTAAGCCGGAATCTTTTAATGTTTGAGCAGATTCCCGATAAATAATTTCGGGAATGACAAGTTTAGATAGTTACTTAAAGGTTTCTAATAATCTAACAAAGAATTAAACTTACTTAAATTGCTTCACCAGTAAAATCGTAGCTCAATTTTTTCTGAATACTTAAAATCTGCGAGAAAATATTTTTAAGCGTTTTTTGATCAATTTGTGTCAGGTTATTTGGATTTACATAATTATCTGCCAAACTATTATGCATTATCTGCTCGGACTGATGTTTGAATCTTAATTGCATTAAATAATTGTAGGCTTGTTTCAATTCTTCGTAAGTGGTTTTATTTATTACTCCTTTTTTCATCAAACCTTCTAGCCTTGCAAGACTATTTGAATTACCTACTTTATTTTTTAGTGCATATATTCTGGCAAAATCACTAATTGGCATTATTGCAGATTTTATATCAAATTCTTTTTGATGTTTACCTTTCGATTCAACAACAATATTTCCTAATAATCCTACAGGTGGTTTATGAACCAAACTATTTTGAGCAAGGTGTTGGAAGAAGCCAGCCTGTCCATCTGCTGTTTTTAATACATGTTTTTGAAGTTGATTAGTTAATTCACTGTTACCATATATAGATCTGAAATCGAAAAATATACTTAAGTCAATTAAATCTTGTTGGTCTGAATTTGTAATCCAAGTATGAAAATATTCTTTCCATTTAGAAATAGGTTGGCACCATTTAGGATTTTTTGCCATTGCCTCACCAGGGCAATAAACATAGCCACAATCATTTAACCAATCGCATACCATAATTGCTAAATTATGAAAATAGCTATGCACATATTTTTCTAATTCAATTGGTACATCTTCATAAATGATTCCATTATCCTGATCGGAGGTTAATGTTTGTTCTTTTCTTCCAACACTACCAAGAGCAATAAAAGTAAACTTCACAGGAGGCTCACCAAGTTCAGCAATAGCAAAGGAAATAAGTTTATTTGTAATTGCTTCAAATATTGAGGTTATGATCTGAGATATAATTATACTTTTTGCACCACTATCTATTAAAACTTTTACAAGTCTTGGAAGTTTATTATGTGCAGAAATTAATTCATCAACAGATTCAGCATTTTCAATCTCTCGTCTTAAATAAGTTGTGGAATGCCTTTGTACGGTTAAAAGTTCCTCGCTACTAATAATTCCAATAATATTATTATCCTGATTCTTAACAGCTAAATGGCGAGTTCTATTTTCGTTCATCATCAAGAAAGCTTCAAACACTAAGGAATCTGATGAGATGGTTTTTAAAGGCGAACTCATTACTTCAAAAATAGGTTCTTCCAAATTATGGTTTTCAGATACAACTCGTTCTCTAATATCACGGTCGGTAATTATTCCAATAAATTCATCGGTATCAGTTTTTACAAGTGCAGCACTGTACTTCTCTTTAGTCATTAATTTTGCAACTTTGTAAATTGACATGTGCATATTACAAGTAACAAGGTGTTTTAAAAAATGACCAATTGGTTGATTAAGAAAACGAAGCGATGTTTGAAGTTCTACAATTAAATTTTCTCGTTCCTCGTCCAATTTAATTTTATCCGAAATATCATCTATTGTTCCATCAATATATTGTGGCTCATCATTTGAGCCTTTTATTAATACTGCAGAAATGGAAACCATTGAGGTTGAGCCATCTTTTGTTTTTATTTGAATGATAGAGTTTTTAATACTTCCATTATCAATAAGTTTTTTTGTAAAACTATTTTTATCAGAACTGCTATGAAAAAGGTCTAACAAACTTAATGTTTTAAGTTCTTCAAATCTTTGATATCCAAGTATGCTAATAGCAGAAGAATTTGCTTCAATTATTTTTCCGTTAGAAGTCCATGTTAATCTGAATACACCAGTTTCTATACTATTTGTTAAAGCCAAATATTTTTCTTTGTTTAAATCTAATTCTTCTTCAACCAGTTTATGAGTACTTACATCTTTAATAATAATGGTATATCCAATTTTATTTCCAACAGCAATTTCCGATGTATAAAGAATTACATCTATAATACTGCCATCCATTTTTTTTAATTGAGCTGGATATTGTTCTTGCGGCTGATTACCCAAAGTTAACTTTTTGAAATACTCAGTGCCTGAGGTTTTGTCGCTATTACATAAAATATTATTTAATTCCTCTACAGAAAGATTTTCTTCATAACCCAACAATATTAAAAGAGCATAATTGGAGTAGATATAATATCCATCGAGCATCATTACCAAACCATCTGTTGAGGCTTCAACAAGAGCTTTATACTTGGCTTCCGATTCTCTTAATCCTATTTCAGCATCAAGTCGTTTATTTTCAATTAATAAACTTTGCTTGCTAATAAAAAAGAGAATTAATCCGAGCACCATCAAAATGCTAAATGAAATGTAGAATAAGTTACTTGTTAGATTTGATATTTCATCATTAACATCTTCAATATAAATACCAGTACCAATAATCCATCCCCACTTTTTAAATCCTTTTACGAAGGATAATTTTGGAACAATCTTTGTTGAATCATCTTTCCATTGCCACATATAATCGACAAAGCCTTCACCATTTAATTCAACTACTTTTATTGATTCTACAAATAATTTTTTTCCTGTGGGATCTTTGTAATCAGAAATATCGGTGTTGTTCAAATCCTTTCGATATGGATGCATTATCATGTTTGGATGCATGTCGGTAATCCAGAAATAATCTTTTCGTTTATTACCATAGTGCATATTTTCAATTCGCATCACTGCTTCTGTTTGAGCATCAGCAAGTGTAAGAATACTATCGGAAACTTCTTTTTCAAATTCAACAAGTACACTCCATGCAGAATTTGTTAATTCACGAATCATCTCACGTTTATCATCAAGCATATAATTTTTGATTGATGGAATTATAACCGCAAATATCAAAGTTGTAAATATGGAGAAAACCAATAGTGTGGGGAGTACTATTTTAAAAACAAATTCTCTATTAATAATCTTGTTACTCATTTATGAACCGAATATTATTTCAAATAATAAGAAATCACAAAAACAAATACTATTATAAAATTTCTGTGTTCTCTCGATGTAGAGATAAAAAACCCCCGACTTTGCGGGGGTTTAAGGTTTTAATCAATTTTTATATTGTGCACTTTTTCAGCCAAGAATTTTTTAATTTCTATCGGGGTTTTATGTTTAGAGAGCAATGAGCCAATAATATTAGCAGCTATTGCCAATGGCGCACCTAACCAAGCAAAATACCAAGCATTTAAGTAGTAGTTAATAAAATCATGATAAGGGAGTGTTACACCATATTTTCCAGTTATAAAATAGACCAAAGTAACTGTAGCGACAGACCCACCTGCAATAAGTCCTGCCCAGGCTCCAGTTCTGTTTGAACCACTCCACCATATGCCAAGCAGGAATAATGGGAATATTGTACATCCAGCAAGGGAGAAAGCTACAGCAACTAATTGGGCTATAAGTCCTAAGTCCATTATTGCAATAATAGCAACTCCAGCAGCCATTAAAATTGTTCCCACTCTAGCCATTAGCATTTGTTTTTTTTCTGTAGCTTTTGGATTAATTATATTGAAATATAAATCATGCGAAAATGCAGATGCACCAGAAACTAGCAATCCAGACACAGTTGAAAATGCAGCAGAAACGGCACCAGCTGCAAGAAAGCCAATAACAAGTGGATATAAATCACCTAGCTGTGCAGTGTAAACAACAATTGCATCTTTAGTTAGCTTTCCAACTTCAGGATTTGAGGATAGAATTTTACCAAATGCGGAATAAACTGGAGCACTCCAATATAGAATACATATAAAGAATAAACCCCAAACTACTGACCATCTAGCATCTTTTGCTCTAGGCACAACATAAAATCTTTGAATAACATGTGGTAAACCTGCTGTTCCAATCATCAAAGAGAAGCAAATTGCCAACCACTGAAAGGCTGTTTGTCCAGTTGCAGGATCCCAAGGCATAGCAAACTCAGGGGATGGTAGTATGGCAAAATCGTGCCCCATGGAAGTAATACCACTTCCCGGCGCAATGCCATTAACAATATCACTAATAGCAGCACCGTATCCAACTTGCGGTAACCATGCGAAATAACCAAATTTATATGTTAAAATAAATAATGGAATAATGAAAGAGATTATAATAATAACGTATTGAATCTGCATGTTTTTTGTAACACCCAACATACCTGAAATAAGAGTATAAGTTAAAACAACCGATGCACCAATAACAACAGCCCAAATAAAAGGGATTCCTAAAATCCATTGGAACATTAGTCCGATGCCAGCAAACTGTCCTACGCAATATGCAAAAGAAATAAGTATCGCCAACACGGCACCAACCCCTCTTAAACCTTGCGAGTAATATCTGTCACCAATAAAATCTGCAGCAGTATATTTACCATAACGTCTAATCTGACCAGCCATAAGAATTAAAAGGAGTACGTATCCACCGGTCCATCCAACTACGTATGATAAGCCATGATATCCAGAGCCATACATAACTGCAGCCATTCCTAAGAACGATGCTGCACTCATCCAGTTAGATGCAATTGCCATTCCAGCACCCACGGGAGAAATTTTTCTTCCAGCAGCCCAGTATGTTTTGGTATCTTTTGCACGATTAAAAACACCCACCAAAATAAATGTAAGTAGTAAAATTATTAGAATTATAGCAGGTCCAAGCTTAAGCTCCCCTTCAAGTGCATCAGCTGATTGAGCAAAAATATTGCCCGAAAAAAATAATGTAAAAAGTAACGTATATATAATGTTATTTAATTTATTCACAATGTCTCCAAATTATAGTTTCAGGTTTTTAAGTTTCTTCAACGAAGTCGTATTCATCATTCATTCTATCTATTGAAACAGCGTAGTATAAACAGAGTACTACAAAAAGTATTAGCAAGAATTGTGCTGTGTACCAATAGTGGAAAGGGAATCCGAGAAACTTAAAATCTGTTAGGAAACTTTGATTGTGGATTAAGTATAATTTCATAATTTCTGGTAGAGCTTTTTTTGATTCATCACTTAAAGAATAGTTCTCAACTATAACCAAAGATGAAGGCAACAAGTCTTTCATTATTTTATCAAAACCCTCTGAGCTTAAACCAATACTCGATGCAGCACTAATAGGTTCTAATTTATATTGTGGTTGAATTGAATCTGGTTGCATGCTATAAATGGACCAGCTAAGAGATTCTTTTAAAACGACCTTGTGATTATCTTTTACCGCAATATTTTTTCCTAAAACCATAAGTATCGATTTGGCAAATACTTGTTTAGATTCAATTGTTGCAGAAGTATCTTCAACAACTTGTGGCCACACCGAATTAAAATCGCCTAGTGTTGCTTCAGCGGTTGGAGTGGTAACTAT
>CBDUTO010000048.1:0-28655 GCA_965370315.1 uncultured Melioribacteraceae bacterium | reverse complement strand
TTAAGACTCGTAATATACCGTTTATATTCAAGTTTGTCAAGCACATCAATTAATAATTTAAAAACAATAATTCTGTTTTTTCGCTTTCTTCAGCTTTTACTTCACTATTTTCAACAGATTCTTCTTCCACAACGGTATTTTCACTAGTAAGAATCATTTCTTTATACTTACTAATACCAGTTCCAGCTGGGATTTTACCTCCCATTACAACATTTTCTTTCAATCCGATCAAATTATCAACTTTTGCAGCAATTGCAGCATTTGTTAATATTTTAGTTGTCTCTTGGAAAGATGCAGCTGAAATAAAACTCTCAGTTGATAATGCCGCTTGGGTAATTCCCAGTAAAACATTATCAAAAGTTGCAGGTTCAGCATCTCTGACTTGAGGTACTATTTTTTCTTTTCTTTCAAGATCTGAGTTTATTTCACGCATTTTGGTTCTAGTAACTAAATCTCCAATCTCTAATTTTGAGTCTTCTGGATTATCGACAAAAACAGATTCAAGTATACTTTTATTTTCTTTAACCATTTTTATTCTATTTACCAAATCCTCTTCTATAAATGTTGTATCACCAGAAGAAATAACTCTCAGTTTACGCAACATTTGGCGAACAATAACTTCAATATGCTTGTCATTAAGTTTTACACCTTGCAAACGATAGACATCTTGAATTTCATTAACAAGATATTCTTGAACAGCGCTTGTACCACTAATTTTCAATATATCATGAGGGTTAATTGGTCCGTCGGTAATTTTTTCTCCAGCAGGTATTTCATCACCTTCTTGAACAAGAATATGTCTACCATAAGCTATATTATATTTTTGCTCATCCATTCCGTCGAGAGACTGAACTATTATTTCTCGTGAACCTTTCTTTCTCGCACCAAATTTAATAATACCTTCAATTTCAGATACAACAGCAGGATCATGTGGGCTACGCGCTTCAAAAAGCTCAGTAACTCGAGGAAGACCACCTGTAATATCTCTACTTTTAGAATCAGATTTTGAAATTTTTGCTAAAATTATTCCTGGTAAAACAGTTGTATTGTCTTCTACAGATAAATATGCTCCTGTAGGTAAGTTAAATGTTTTTTCGTTACCACTAGCATCAGTAATTACAATACTTGGAGTTAATGTTTTATCTTTCGATTCAATTACAACTTTTTGAACGTGACCTGTTTGTTCATCAGCCACTTGTTCAATTGTTAAATTGTTAACTAGGTCAACAAATCTAACCAAACCTTTAATATCAGTTAAAATTACTGCATTGTATGGATCGTGATTATAAAGAACTTGTCCTTTCTTAACACTTTTTCCATCTTCTACTTGAAGTTCAGAACCATATGGAATATTATACTTTTTAATTTGTCTATTATCTTCATCAAAAACACCGAATGATCCACGACGACCTGTAACAACTTTAACACTCCCTAAGTAGTCTTCTCTCTCTACAGAAAGAATTTTGTCATATTGAACTTTACCTTCAACACTTGATTCTACTTGAGATTGACTAGCAATACGAGATGAAGTACCACCCAAGTGGAAAGTTCTAAGTGTTAACTGTGTACCTGGCTCACCAATTGATTGAGCAGCAATAATACCTACAGCTTCACCAATTTCAACTAAATGGCCTGTGGTTAAGTTTCTTCCATAACACTTAGCACAAATTCCTCTTTGTGATTCACAAGTTAGAGCTGTTCTTATATATACTGAATCGATAGATGCATCATCAATCATTTCAGCTTTCTCTTCGTCAATAGTATCGCCAGCTTCTAGAATAAGTTCATCTGTTCTAGGATCATAAATATCTTCTTGAGCAACACGGCCAGTAATACGCTCTGCGAGTGGTTCTCTTTCAAGTTCAACATCTTTAATAGCAGAAACACCAATACCTCTAATAGTTCCACAGTCATCAGAAGTAACAATAACATCTTGCGCAACATCAGTTAAGCGACGTGTTAAATAACCAGCATCAGCTGTTTTAAGTGCAGTATCAGCAAGACCTTTTCGTGCACCGTGAGTAGATATAAAATACTCGAGCACTGAAAGACCTTCTTTAAAGTTAGCAACAATAGGATTTTCAATAATTTCACCAGATGCACCAGATAATGATTTTTGAGGTTTCATCATCAAGCCACGCATACCAGCTAACTGACGTACCTGCTCTTGCGAGCCCCTCGCACCAGAATCAACCATCATATGCAGTGAGTTAAAACCTTGTTGATCGGACTTAATTTTCTCCATTAGGGATTTTGCAACATTATTTGTTGTATGCGTCCAAACGTCAATAATTTTATTATATCTTTCTGCATCAGTAATGAAACCTTGATCATGCTCATCCATAATGCTAGAAACTTTTTTATTCGAATCTTCAATCATCCCTTTCTTTTCATCAGGTACAATCATATCACTAAAACTAATAGAAATTCCAGCAAGAGTAGAGAACTTATATCCAAGTTCTTTTATATTATCAAGAAAATCAGCTGTAACTTGATTTCCAAGTTGTACGAACATTTTATAGATAAATGAACTAAATACTTTCTTGATAAGTAATTCATTCCAGAATCCCATTTCTTCTGGAACTATTTCGTTAAATATTACCCTACCAACTGTAGTTTCTATCATTTCATCTTTAATCTTCACTTTAATTTTTGCGTGAAGTTCTACAGCCTCGTTATCATATGCAATTTGCACTTCTTGAGTATCAGCAAAGAGCATTCCTTCTCCCTTTGCACCAGCTTTTACTTTAGTTAAATAGTAACATCCAAGTACAATATCCTGAGTAGGTACAACAATTGGGCTACCATTTTGGGGTGAAAGAATGTTATGGCTTGATAACATTAACATTGTAGCTTCTAATTGTGCTTCGTAAGATAATGGAACGTGAACAGCCATCTGATCACCATCAAAATCGGCGTTAAAAGCTGTACAAACCATTGGATGCAACTGAATAGCTTTACCATCAATTAAAATTGGTTGGAAAGCTTGAATACCTAATCTGTGTAGTGTAGGAGCACGGTTAAGTAGAACTGGATGTCCTTCAATTAATCGTTCAAGAATATCCCAAATAATTGGGTCTTTTCTATCAACAGCTTTTCTAGCACTTTTAACAGTTTTGTAATGTCCACGATCAATTATTTTTCTAATTACAAATGGCTTAAATAACTCAATAGCCATGTTTTTAGGAAGACCACATTGATGTAATCTTAATTCAGGTCCAACAACAATTACAGAACGACCAGAATAATCGACACGTTTTCCAAGTAAGTTTTGACGGAAACGCCCTTGTTTACCTTTAAGCATGTCGCTTAAAGATTTAAGTGGTCTGTTGCCATCACTACGAACAGCACTTCCTCTTCTTGAATTATCAAATAATGCATCTACTGCTTCCTGAAGCATTCTTTTTTCATTTCTAAGAATTACCTCTGGAGCCTTAATATCTATTAATCTTTTTAATCTATTATTTCTAATTATTACTCTTCTATAAAGATCATTTAAATCACTAGTAGCAAATCTTCCACCTTCAAGAGGAACCAATGGACGTAATTCTGGAGGAATTATTGGTAATATGCTCATTACCATCCATTCTGGTCTGTTAGGAACTTTAGCTTCATGTTCTCTAAATGCTTCTAAAACTCTAAGACGTTTTAATAAATCGTTTCTTTTTTGTTGCGATGTCTCAGTTTTTAACTGTGCCTTTAATTGTCTAAATGTCGATTCAACATCAATTGATTTTAACAATTCTTTAACACCATCGCCACCAATTTTAGCAATAAACTTATTAGGATCTTCATCTTCTAATGAGTCATTATCGTGTGGAAGTGAGTAAACAATTTCGTAATATTGATCTTCTGAGATTAAATCTTTGAATTGTAAACCTGTAGTACCAGGGTTAATTACAACATATGATTCATAATAAATTACTCTTTCAAGTTCTTTTGTCTTCATTCCAATTATGTTACCAATTTTAGAAGGAAGTGCTTTAAAGAACCAAATATGTACAACAGGAACTGCTAGAGTAATGTGTCCCATTCGCTCTCTACGAACTTTTTTCTGAGTAACTTCAACACCACATCTATCGCAGACAATACCTTTGTATCTAATACCTTTGTACTTTCCACAAGCACATTCCCAATCCTTTACAGGGCCAAAAATCTTTTCGCAAAATAAACCATCTTTTTCTGGTCTAAAAGAACGATAGTTAATAGTCTCTGGCTTTGTAGCTTCGCCATGTGATCTTGAAAGAATATGATCAGGACTAGATAAACTAATAGTTAGTTTCTCGATGTTTTTTATTTTCGATTCTTGTGATTTGAATCTCATAAATTTGCTCCTTAAACTTTATTGATTTAGTTTAACTAGTTAATCTTTATCTCTAAACCTAAACCTTGTAACTCTTTAATTAATACGTTAAATGCTTCTGGAACATTTGGACGAGGAAGGTTTTCACCTTTCACAATTGCTTCGTATGTTTTAGCACGTCCTTCAACATCATCACTTTTAACGGTAAGAACCTCTTGCAGTACATTTGAAGCACCATAACCTTCAAGAGCCCACACTTCCATCTCTCCAAAACGCTGACCACCAAATTGTGCTTTACCACCTAATGGTTGTTGTGTAATTAGAGAATATGGTCCTATTGAACGAGCATGAAGCTTATCGTCAATCATATGCCCTAATTTTAGCATATAGATTAAACCACAAGTTACTTTTTGATGGAATTGGTCACCAGTTCGTCCATCATGCATAGTAGTTTTACTACCAATAGGAAGACCTGCTTCAGCAATAAGATTTTCAACATCTTCAAATTTTGCACCATCAAAGATTGGAGTTTCAAATTTAACTCCTAATTTTTGACCAACCCAACCAAGAGCAGTTTCATACAACTGTCCAAGGTTCATACGAGAAGGTACACCAAGTGGATTAAGTACTATATCAACTGGTGTTCCATCATCAAGATAAGGCATATCTTCTTTTGGAACAATTTTAGCAACAACACCTTTGTTACCATGACGTCCAGCCATTTTATCACCAACTTGCAGTTTACGTTTTTTAGCAACATAAACTTTTGCTAGTTGTACGACTCCAGGCGATAACTCATCACCACTTTGAATATTTAATTTTAATCGCTTAAAATCTTCTTCGTAATCAGCTAATATCTTAAAGTAGTTACTAAAAAGAGTTTTAATAATTTCATTTGATTCTTCATCACTAAACCAGTCTAGAGTATAATCTAGCTTAGTAACATCTTCAAATTCGTCAAAAGTAGTCTCATTTATAATACTATTCTTTTTCAAGACTAAAGTGCCATCAAGATCACTTACCCCAACTACTTTTTTTTCATTAGTAATTTTTACTAACTTGGATACTAATTTTGAATAGTGAGCTGATCTTTTTTGACTTAATTCATGCTCTAAACCTTCAATGTCTTTTTTCTCTTGCTTTTTAGCATCAGCATCTCTTCTTTTACGACTAAATAATCTAGTTTTAATAACTGTCCCTTTTAGTCCTGGATGAGCTTTTAACGATGCATCTTTTACATCACCAGCTTTATCGCCAAAAATTGCTTTCAATAATTTTTCTTCCGGAGTAGGATCGGTTTCCCCTTTTGGAGTAATCTTTCCAATTAAAATATCTCCTTCTTGAACTTCAGCACCTTCACGGATTATACCACGTTCATCAAGATCTTTTGTTGCTTCTTCACTAACGTTAGGGATATCTCTTGTTAATTCTTCGTCACCACGTTTTGTTTCTCTAACTTGAAGTTCAAACTCTTCGATGTGAAGAGAAGTGAATTCATCATCAGCAACAATTCTTTCACTAATTACAATAGCATCCTCAAAGTTATAACCTCTCCAAGGCATAAATGCAACAAGAACATTTTTACCAAGTGCTAATTCACCCTTATCAATTGAAGGGCCATCAGCAAGAACATCACCTTTTTTGATTTTTTGTCCAACAACAACAGATGCACGTTGATTAAAACATGTCTCTTGGTTTGTACCATTAAACTTAACTAATGTATATTCAACTCTTCTTTCGTCATCAAAATTAGTTAATGCTTCATAACTATCTGGATCAGATTCATACTTAACAATAATTTTCTCTGCATCAACTGATTCAACAACACCTTTGTCTTCAGCAAGAATAATAGATTTAGAATCGTGTGCAATTTTATATTCCATTCCAGTACCCACTATTGGAGATTCTGGAACTAGTAATGGAACAGCTTGACGTTGCATGTTTGAACCCATCAACGCACGGTTAGCATCATCATGCTCTAAGAAAGGAATTAATGATGCGCCAGCACTTACTAGCTGAGAAGGAGCAACATCCATATAATGAACAGCACCTGGAGCTACAACTGGAAACTCACCACGTTTTCTACATTTTACTCTATCTAAAACAAATTTACCTTGATCACTAAGTGGTGCATTTGCCTGAGCAATAATAAATTCATCTTCCTGATCTGCACTCAAATAATCAACAGTTTTAGAAACTTTTCCATCTTTTACTTTTCTATATGGTGTTTCTAAAAATCCAAAATTATTAACTCTTGAATAAAGAGTTAATGAAGAGATAAGACCAATATTTGGACCCTCAGGAGTTTCAATAGGGCATAAACGACCATAATGCGAATGGTGAACGTCACGTACCTCAAAACCAGCTCTCTCTCTTGTAAGACCACCAGGCCCTAAAGCAGAAATTCTTCTTTTGTGTGTTAATTCAGAGAGTGGATTTGTTTGATCCATAAATTGGGATAATTGATTTGTACCGAAAAATGCGTTAATAACGGCACTAATAGTACGCGCATTAACTAAATCTTGTGGTTGCATATTTTCGTTATCGCGCATATTCATACGTTCTTTAATTGTACGAGACATACGTGCCAAACCAACATTAAATTGTTGTTGTAATTGTTCACCAACAGTTCTAATTCTTCTATTTCCAAGGTGATCAATATCATCAACAGAAACATTACCATTTTTCAAATGAATAATGTTCTTCATAATTGCAACAATATCTTCAATTGTTAAAACTCTAACATCTTTAGGAATATCAAGATCCAATTTGTCATTCATTCTAAAACGACCAACTTCACCTAAATCATAACGTTTTGAATTGAAAAATAGTTTTTCAATTAAAGCTTCTGCAGTTTCAACATCTGGAGCTTCACCAGTACGTAACTGACGATAAATTGCAAAAAGAGCTTCTTCTTTAGAAACCGAAGTATCTTTTCTTAAAGTACTTAATATTAAGTTTTGCTCTGGATTAATTTCAGCTGTAATAATTTTGATTTTTTTAATATCAGATGATTTTATATTTTCAATAACTTCTTCTGTTAATTCATCATCTTTTGTAACAAATATTTCACCAGTATCCATATCAATAACATCTTCAGCAGAAATTCTACCATGATGATTTTCTGGATCAAGCTTTTTCACATCAACTTCTTCAACTAAACTGAAAAGATCTAATATTTCTTCATCAGTAGTATAATTTAGAGCTCTTAATAATGTAGTAGCTGGGAATTTTTTTCTTCTATCGATATAAACATACATTACGTGATTAATATCTGTAGCAAATTCTACCCAAGAACCTCTAAAAGGAATAATTCTCGCTGAATATATTGGAGTACCATTTGGATGTTTGGTTTGAGCAAAAGCAACACCGGGTGAACGGTGTAACTGACTAACAACAACTCTTTCAGCACCATTTATAACAAATGTGCCTTTTTCAGTCATAAAAGGAAGATTGCCAAGATATACTTCTTGTTCAATAGAATTTACATATTCTCCAGTTTCATCATCTTTTGTTGATAATCTTAGCTTTGCTTTAAGTGGAGAATTAAAAGTTAATCCTCTTTCTTGACATTCTTGAATTGAAAATCTTGGTTTTTCAATGTGATAGTCGACAAAGTCTAATCTGTAAAATTCTTTATTATCGGAAATTGGGAAATTGTTAGTAAAAACTTCTTGCAAACCCCTATTTTCTCTTTTGTTCCTTGGAGCATCTCTTTGCACAAACTCTTCAAAAGATTCAACTTGAATATTTAACAAGTTCGGTTGCTTTATTGCAGGAGTAATGGACTCAAAAGTAATACGGTTTGTCGTTTTGTTCTTTTTATATTTATCCAACCCAGACCTCCCTAACATTGGAAATTTATGTTACAATTTGTTCTTTTAAAATATATAAAGTGGTAAGACGTAACTCACCGTCTTACCACATTGGAATTTTTAGAAATTAACTTATTTGTAATTAAAAATAATTACTTAATTTCTACAGTAGCGCCAGCTTCTTCAAGCTCTGTTTTAACTTTTTCTGCTTCGTCTTTTGTTACTGCTTCTTTTACAGTTTTTGGAGCATTATCAACTAATTCTTTAGCTTCTTTAAGTCCTAAACCTGTGTGAGCTCTAACTACTTTAATTACGTTAATTTTCTTTTCGCCAAAACTAGCTAAGATAACGTCAAATTCAGTTTGTTCTTCTACTTCTGCACCTGCATCAGCTGCAACTGCACCACCCATAACAACAGGAGCTGCTGCTGTTACACCAAATTCATCTTCTAAAGCTGTTTTCAACTCTGAAGCTTCAACCAAAGTAAGTACTTTTATTTTCTCAACGATTTCAGATATTTTTTCTGACATTTTTATTTCTCCTAATGTATTATTCTTTTAAATTTTTATGCGGCTTTTGTTTTACCCGCTTCATCAATTACACTAACTAAATCTCTTATAACTGCGTTTATTGCGCCAACAATTCCTGATGCCGGTGCAGCGATACTACCAACAATACTAGACATAACTTCGTCTTTCGTAGGCATAGAAGCCAGGATATTTAATTGATCTTCATCATAGAATGTAGATTCTATGAAGCAGCCTTTGAAATTGAATTTTTTATTCTTGTCGTTAAAGTTTTTGATGATTTTGGCAGGAGCAACATAATTCTCATCCGCAAATGCAATTCCAATCATACCAACAAGTTTTTCACTTAGTTCATCATATCCACCAATATCAGCGATAGCTCTTTTAACTAAAGTATTTTTATATACTTTATAGCTAACATCTTCTTTAATGAATTCGCGACGTAAACCATTGATTTCATCAACAGTTACTCCAGCATAATCAACCAAGTACATTGCAGTAGATTGCTCGAACTTCTCTTTAATCAGAGAAATCATTTCGCTTTTTTCTGTCTTGTTCATCTTTTTCCTAATTCAGTTTAATACTGTTTATAGAAGCATTATAATATATAATGAGTGCGTATTTTTTTATTTAAAGTTCATCTTTTGAAATATGAATTCCAGGACCCATTGTGCTAGTTACATATAAACTTTTCACATAAGTTCCTTTAGAAGAAGCAGGCTTCATTCTAATAATTTTATCAACAAATGCTCTTGTGTTATCAACTAACTGAGCTGTTTCAAAATTCAATTTTCCTAATGTAGTATGTACAATACCAGTTTTTTCAACACGGAATTCAATTTTACCCGCTTTAACTTCCTTAACTGCACTAGCAACATCCATTGTAACTGTTCCACTCTTAGGATTTGGCATTAAACCTTTTGGCCCTAACATACGACCAAGTTTACCAAGTTCTCCCATTGTATCTGGAGCAGCAATAATAACATCAATATCAGCCCAGCCTTCTTTAATTTTTGTAATGTATTCCTCAAATCCTGCATAATCAGCACCGGCAGCAAGAGCTTCTTCAGCTTTAGCACCTTTTGCGATAACAAGAACTTTAACTTCTTTACCTGTTCCGTGTGGCAAACTAACAGTACCTCTAATCATTTGGTCTGCATGACGTGGATCAACACCTAATCTAATAGCACAATCTAAAGACTCTACAAATTTAACTTTTGAGCTATCTTGTAAAAGCTTTACTGCTTCTTCAATACTGTACTCTTTTTTTAAGTCAAGTTTCTCTTTTAAGGATTTTACTCTTTTTGACTCTTTCATTTTTTCCAACCTAATTTATAAACTTAATTAACCTTCTACTGTAATACCCATACTACGTGCTGTTCCAGCAATCATACTAATTGCATGATCTATATCATTAGCATTTAGATCTGCCATTTTTGTTTCAGCAATTTCTTGTAATTGGGCTCTTGTAACTTTTGAAACCTTTATTTTGTTCGGTTCAGAAGAACCTTTATCTAAATTTAAATTTTTCTTTAATAAAACTGCTGCAGGAGGTGTTTTAGTGATAAATGTAAAAGATTTATCAGCAAAAACGGTTATAACAACAGGTATTATTAATCCAGCATCTCCTGAAGTTTTTGCATTAAATTGCTTACAAAACTCCATAATGTTCACACCCTTTTGACCTAAAGCAGGTCCAACAGGTGGTGATGGATTTGCTTGCCCCGCAGGGATTTGCAATTTTATATAACCATCAATCTTCTTAGCCATAACTTAACCTTTAATTGTAATTTACTTTTCTAATTCTGCTTGCGTGAAATCAATTTCAACCGGAGTTTTTCTTCCAAAAATTGAAACCATCACTTTAATTTTCATTTTTTCTTCGTTAACTTCTTCAATAATTCCAGCGAAGCTATTAAACGGACCATCAATAATTTTAATTAAATCACCTGATCTAAAGATAGTATCTGTTTTCTCAGTATTTTTATCCTGGGTGATTCTTCCAATAATTCTTTTAACTTCTGCTGGAAGTAATGGAGAAGGTTTATTCCCCTCTCCTAAAAATCCCATTATTGAAGGAGTGTTAGTAATAAAATCTATTACTTTATTGTCCAAATCAGCATTTAATAAAATGTAACCAGGAAAAAAATTTCTAATTTTAGTTTTCTTCTTTCCATCTTTTATTTCAAATACTTTTTCAGTAGGAACCAATACTTCAACAATACGGGCTCGTAGTGCTTCATCATCGTTTAATTCTAAATCGATAATACCTTTAACCTTATTCTCATGTCCAGAAAAGGTTCTTACTACATACCATTTTGCTTGTGTGTTTTCTTCCACTACTCGTGTGTTTTCTTCCACTACTAGAAAATTCCTTTAAATATTTGTGTTATACTCATATCAATTAGATATGTAAACGCTGCAAGTATCAAACAAGTTACTATTACTATTACTGTTGATTCTTTCAACTCGTCTTTTGTTGGCCAAGTAACTTTTTTCATTTCCTTGACTACATCAGTAAAAAAATTAACTATTTTTTCTTTCATTACCATTCACCAATTTTTAGTAGCACG
Organism: uncultured Melioribacteraceae bacterium; assembly: GCA_965370315.1. GTDB lineage: Bacteria > Bacteroidota > Ignavibacteria > Ignavibacteriales > Melioribacteraceae > 1-14-2-50-31-20. Next base: position 17,437 of record CBDUTO010000048.1, on the reverse strand, counting down.
AGAGGAGGGATTCGAACCCCCAACTTGCGGTTTTGGAGACCGCTGCTCTAGCCAATTGAACTACTCTCGCAAAAAAACTACTTAGTTTCTTTGAAAACTACGTGTTTACGAACAACAGGATCGTACTTTTTGAACTCGACTCTACCTGGATGTTCTCTTTTATTTTTTTTTGTAGTATACCGATAACCAGTTTTAGCTGTACTCTCTAAAATTATCGTTTGTCTAGCATTTTTAGATTTTGCCATTTTACTTTCCTTGTTAAAACTTTTTTTTGCAATTACTTTTTTAGCTTAAAGTTTTGAGCTGACGATTGGACTTGAACCGACGACCTCATCCTTACCAAGGATGTGCTCTACCAACTGAGCTACGTCAGCAATATTCAATACATAAAAAAAACAACACCTTACTTTTCAGTATGTAACCTGAAAAAGATATGAGCGAGAGACGAGGCTCGAACTCGCAACCAACAGCTTGGAAGGCTGTGACTCTACCAATTGAGTTACCCTCGCTTATATTTAAACTTTTAAGCGTCTTCAAAATGTCTTGCGAGAGTTACCGACTTAATCTGAGCATTAGCTCTTGTGTTAAGTACTCTAGCATATTAAAACTTTATCGTTATTAGATATTTAGCGAAGTACGAATAAAAATAGGCTTTTTATTCTCCTTCAAAAATATCGTTTGTGGGCAGGGAGGGAATCGAACCCCCTCAGGCTTAGCCAACGGATTTACAGTCCGCCCCAACTCTCCTACTTTGGCGCCTGCCCATGTCATTATTTAAAAGAAACGAGCTACAAAAATATGAGTTATTTTTAAATAATGCAAGTGAATCTTACTTTATAATTTTTCTATTACAAATATTTTTCAATTTTACTAAGAATTCTTTCAGTTGCTCCAATGTTTTCGTTCACATATTTCGAAGCAATACTTCCAAGTTCATTTCGGTAATTCTTATTTTTAAATAGTTTTTGCAAAACATCATAAGCTTCTGTTTTATTTTGAACTATATGTGATGCCCCCCTTTTAACCAATTCTTGTGCTTCAAGACTATACTCAATCTTTGGTCCAAAAAGAACAGGTATTCCATAAACAGCAGGCTCAAGAACATTGTGGATACCTTGCTTAAAACTACCTCCTACATAGGCAACATCAGCATAGAAATAGAGTGTAAGTAGTATTCCAATTGAGTCAATAATTACAACACGCTCACCATTGTAATTATTCTTTGATGAAAAACGAATTGTTTTTTCTTTTCCAGCAAAATAATTTTCAATCTCTTCAAGATGAATTATAGTTGGTTCGTGCGGGGCAACAATCATAACCACATCTTCATCATTTTGCAATAATTCTTCAAAAGCAGGGAATATTACATTTTCATCCTCTTCCCAAGAACTGCCAAAAATAAATATTTTTTTTCCAGCAAAAAGACCATCACGGAATAGCTTTTTGCCTTTTGCTTGCAAACTTTTTTGATAAACTCTATCAAAACGTGTATCTCCAACAGCTTTAATTTTTTCATTTGGAATTTCAAAATCAAGAAAGCTTTTTGCATCATCTTCCGAGACAGTTAAGATGTCACTTAAGCATTTGTAGATTGTGACATGAAATTCTCGGATTAAAGGAAGCTTTCTATTAGATTTTTTTTGCATTGTCGCATCAACTATCAGTGCTGCAATGTCTCTATTTTTTAACTGCCACAATAGATTTGGCCAAATGTCGTAACGCATAAAAATTACTACATCCGGATTTATAATATCGAGAAATACTTTAATGTCGGAAGGAAAATCAAATGGAAGATAAGCTATTAAATCTGCATATGGATATTTCTGTGAATTATCATATCCAGATGGGGAAAAGAAAGTAATTAGAATATTTACATCTTTTTCCTCATGCAACTTTTTAATTATTGGTTTTGCTTGTTCAAATTCACCAAGTGAGGCGGAATGAAACCAAATCGTTTTTTTTGATTTATCAAGTGTTTTAATCTTTTCAATCAACTTCTGGTTTTGCGCCTTTCTTGTTTCAAACCCACTACTTATTTTTTTATTAAAAAATTTTGCGATCCAGAAAAACAGATACAATAATGGTAAAACAACTAGATTATAACTTAGCCACCAAACTCTTTTCATATTTTACTCATAAAATCTTTAATCTCTTTATAAACTTTCTTTGGAGTTAATTCCAACATACAGTTAAAATGCTTTTTCTTACAAATTGCTTTTCCAATATGACTACAAGGTCTACATGCTAATTCATTGTTTTCAATTACTACGTTATTAACTCCAAATGGTGCAAATCCAAATTCTTGAACTGTTGAACCAAATATAGAAACTACAGGAACTCCAACAGAAGTGGCTGTATGCATTAATCCTGAATCGTTACAAACTACTAATTTACACATTTGCATCTCTTTCGCTGTTTGAAACAAAAGATTATCGTTGGATAAATCAATTGAATCAGAAATTTTGTTTTGAAGTTTATTACAGATTTCTCCATCTGACTTTCCACCAAATAGCACAATCTGATACCCTTCTGATGTTAACTGATTGCCTAGATCCTCATAATATTCTAATGGCCATCTCTTTGTAAAATGAAACGCTCCAGGTGCAAAACCAATTATCTCTTTCTTCGATTCAATTTTTGAATCAATTCCATCAGGCAAAAATAGTTCTAATCCTTTATTATCTAGTTCTAAATCTGGAATAACATCCACATATCTTTGTGGAATTGTTCTTTTCTCTTTTAGTAAATTAAACTTTGTCTGCACCAATAAAAATTTCTTAATATTTGGTTTACTGTAACTTGAGCTACTTACTCCAATTTTCCGAATAACCTTTTTGGATCTTAAATTGTTCTGTAAGTCAATTACAAAATCATAATTGTTCTGCTTTAGTTTATTAATAGTTTTAGAAAATTCTGCATCTCCATTCCAAGAGAAAGTATTATTCAAATTTGGATTAAACTTAATAGCATCAACAAAACTAGATTTTACACAATAATCTATTTTTAGTTTTGGATATTTTTTCTTCAGGACTCTTATAAATGGGGTTGTAAGGAGTATATCGCCTAGCGAGCTAAACCGAATTACTAAAATTTGTTCTGCGTTTTCTAAGTTCAAAATACTATTACTCTAGTAATTATAAGTATTGTGTATTTAAAAGAAATTCCGTAATCTCTTCAACTTATTTCATAGAAATACTTAATGCAATGCTTTTACTAAACAAGATTGCAGGAATTTTCATTAATACTTTAAAGTTATAAAAGGCAAAGTTACATATATCGTTCAACTTTTCAAAAAAAATTTACTCAAACACTTGACCTTAAAAAAATATATCCTTAATTTTGTTATCTCATTTTATTAGAAATAGTGAAATGAATGTTGGGCGCATAGCTCAGTGGTAGAGCATCTCCCTTTTAAGGAGAGGGTCCCTGGTTCGAGACCAGGTGCGCTCACAACAAAATTCCTTGTAACTAATAGTTGCGAGGATTTTTTGTTTTAAAAGGAAATACATTCAAATAGTTTTATAAAAAAAATCACTAGTAAATTGCAGATAAATGTCTAATTTACAAACGAAAACAATTTTTAAATTATGTTAATTTGTTTTAGAATGTTTATTTTGAGGTATGGAAACAATTGGAAATATAGAGATAAGAATTACTGGTTCAAAAGGTAATCTTGAGCTAAAACCTGCAACCTATGACATAAAGGAAATTGCAACTATTTTAGAACAAGCAGAACAATTGTTATTTCCAAATGATAAAAAGAATAGACCATTGATTTCCTATAATCTTGAAGAAGGTTCAGTACGCCATGTTTTTAGGACTGGACTTCAGTTTGTCATTGGGTTTAACGCAATTCTTGGGCAAATAAACACTACAAACAATATAGATTTTTTAGAACTTAATACTCTAAAAGCAATTGAAACAATTCAGGGAATGGCAGTTCAAAAAGATTATGCTTTTGAGATAAGTACATCACTAGAGCAGTCAAACAAATTAAAAATCAATTCAGATACAAGCTTTGAAAAAACTGAAGAGTATTGGGCTGATGCCGAGTTCTATTTTTACGGAAAAATTACAGATGCTGGTGGAAAAAACAAAGCAAATATTCATCTTAATACAGAGGAACTTGGGATCGTTAAAATATCTACTCCCATTGATTTTCTTGCAAAGGCTGAAGAGAATATACTTTATAAAACGTTTGGTATTAGAGCAAAAGGAAAGCAAAACATAAAAACTGGAGAGATTGATAGAAGTAATCTAGTTTTTGTCGATTTAATTGAATACAATAAAAGATATGACAAGAACTACTTACAATCTTTAAGAACCAAAGCAGCAATTTGGCTGAATAGCATTTCAACAGATGATTGGCTTAACGAAATTAGAGGTTACAATGCCTAATGGAGTATTGCTTGACACTAGTTTTTTCATACGGTTTCTAAATGAAAATGATTCTCTTTGCATTAATGCTGACAATTACTTCCGTTACTTTCTTGAAAACAATTTTGATGTTTTTATTTCAACAATTTCAATTGGAGAGTATTGTGTTGGTGGTTCTGTTGATGAATTACCATTGAAAAACCTTAGAGTATTGCCATTAAATTTTGAGCATGGAATCAAAGCTGGTGAGTTTGGAAAGATACTATTCGAGCATAGAAAAATTGGCAAATTGAATGTATCAAACAGAGTTATTATTCCTAACGATGCCAAAATGTTTGCACAAGCCGATATTGAAGAGAACATCTCTCACTTTGTAACATCCGATATAGAAAGTTTAAAACTTTACAGAGCAATAAAGAAAAACTTAACTCCTCAATTTGAAATCATTAATATCAACATACCTTATACAGAATATTTTGGTTTGCTGGATTTATAATTTAACCTTCCAAACAACATTCATTCCCATTATTTCTCTTTTTAGAACAAATCTCTAATAGTATCTCGCAAAACTCCTAAAGATCTCTGGCTTAGTAAATCAATTTTCATTAATCCTATCTCTTCAATTGAGTACATATCTAATTGAGTGATAATCATTCCAAGTCCTTTGTTACCTGCATATTCTAACGCCGTATAATTTGTTATTGGCTCTGGTGTTATCACTATACCACTTGGATGAATACTTAAATGGTGTGGGAAACTGCCTAACCGTGAAGCTAGCTTTATAATACTGCTCCAAGGCTCCTTAGAAAAATTCAGGTCTTTTGCTTCTGGAAATTTCTGCGAAAGCTTATCAAGATTTTTTGCTGTTGTCCACGGAATGTACTTACTATACTTTGAAATCTCGTGGTTTGCTATTCCAAAAGCCTTTGCTGTTTCTCTAAATGCCGAGCGTGCACGAAACGTAATAATTGTAGAAATCATAGCAACTTTTTCGTAGCCATATTTATCAAAGACATATCTAATTATTTCATCTCGCTCTTTCCACGAAAAATCTATATCAATATCTGGCGGACTTTTCCTTCCTCGATTTAAAAATCTTTCAAAGTATAAATCATGTTTAATTGGGTCTACTTGAGTAAAATCGAGAGCATAAGCGACCAGGCTATCAGCAACTGAGCCTCTCCCTATTGTAATCATTCTACGTCGCTTTGCCTCCATTATAATATCCCAAACTATAAGAAAGTAATTGCTAAACCCAAGTTCATCAATAACATTAAGTTCATAGTGCAATCGCTGGTTTGCTTCTGAAGAATTAGATAATATCTTTTTACTAAGCCCCTTAAAAGCTAATTCAGAGAGTATAGACTCAGCAGTTCGATTTTTAGGTTTTAAGAATAGCGGAAATTTATACTTACCAAACTCTAGATTAACATTACATTCTTCTGCGATATACTCGGCATTAGAAATTGCTTCTGGAAGGTTTTTCCAAATTGTTTTTAATTCGGTTGGAGATTTGAAATAAAACTCTTCATCTACTAACTCCTCCCCACTTATGTTTTCCATTGTACTGTTTGTTCTTATTGAACTTACCAGTTTGTGTAAAACATAATCTTCCTTCTTTTCAAAATATGTTGGATGTGAAGCTATATATTTTATTCCATTATCTTTTGAGAACTCATATAATTTGCGAGTTCTATATTTAATTTCTCTAGTTATAATAAGTTCGGAATAGAAATTTGGAAGTGTTTTAATTTTTTCTTTAGCTGCTCTTATAAGCTCCAAAGAAGAGCTAATTAAAAAAAGATTAGATAAATTTTCATCCAATAATTTAACCAAACTGAAATTATCCTTTAATTTCCTTGCTGTAATTATTTTGGTTAGCTCTGTATATCCATCAATATTGCGAGCAATGCAAATAAGAGAATATTTTTCATTGTTTGGATCATCAATTAAAGCACCAAGTAATGGCTTAATATTTTTTGCTACCGCTATTTTTGCAAACTGGATTAAACCATACATACCGTTTGTATCAGTAAGTGATGCATATCTACTTTTATTATCTACAGCAAGCTCTATCAACCGCTCAACGGTAATTGTTCCTCTAAGTAAAGAATATGTAGAATGTGTGTGTAATGAAAACATATTTATCTCTAGTTTGATAAAGGTTAGAACTCAGTCCTTACTCTTAACTCTTAACTCTTAATTCTTAATCTAAGGCAAAAGAAGAGTAAGATTAGGATTAAGAGTTTGCACCGTGTTTTTTATAAGTCCACGTATTCCTTAACTTGCGTAAGCTTTTCTTAATTTTTCTTTTCCTAAAGATTTTATAATCATAAATTCTTCTTCATAAACTTTTTCACTCTCGCCATAATATTTATTTTCCACGCTATCTTTTTGGGTAATTGCTGAAATTGACTTATCCGAGATAATAGCTAAGTTAGAGACAATGATATTATGTCCATCCTCGTCAATTTTTCCCATTACAAAATAAGGACCCATCGAAAGAGTTTTTTCTGCAAACTGTGCATATACTTTTGGAAAGAGAACTGCCTCAAAAGTTCCTGTCAAATCCTCGAGTGACAGAAACTTCATAATTTCACCTTTCTTTGTTTTAATCCTCTTAGATGTCATAAACCATCCAACCATTCTTACTATCTTGCCTCGGTGCTTCACTATATCTTTTGCGCTAATAACTTTTTTGTTATTGATTAAATAACTAAAAAACTGGAGCGGATGACGAGAAACCATATATCCAAATGCTTCTAATTCAATTGCACATATTTTTTCCATTGTATATTCAACATCAGTCATAACTTCGCCCTCCAGTCTATATGGCTCATACTGGAATAAATCACCAACCATTATTTTCTGACTAACTATGTAAATATCCAACAAACGCATTAGAGTTGGCCGAGTTTTCCCAAAACAACTCATAGTTCCTATTGTTATAAGAATAGTAATTTCTTTGTAACTCAAGTTTGTGCGATAGATAAAATTAGAAAGCGAAGTATATTCACCATTGCTATTCCTCTCTTCTATTACATGATCAATTGAACTACGCATTATGTTTTTGGTTGCCATAAAACCAATCTGGATTTTCCCATCTTTCCCAGCATATTCATATTGGCTTTTATTTATATCTGGTAATAATATTCTTAATCCCATACGCTTACTCTCTTGGATGTAAACCGCGGCAGAGTAATATCCTCCCCTATTATTAAGAACATTTGCCATAAACTGAGCAGGAAAGTGTACTTTCAAATAGGCAACTTGGAAAGAGAGAATTGCGAATGATGCACTATGTGCTTTATTAAAAGCATAGCCCGCAAAGGATTCTATCTGTTTCCATAATGCCATACTTACATTATGAGAGTAATTTTTCTTTTTACATAGCACAAAAAATTTATCAGCAAGTTTTTTCATTTCGGTGTGGGAACGCATTTTTCCACTCATTGCTCTACGGAGTAAATCTGCTTCTTCTAATGTAAACCCAACAACGTGATGTGCAATTTTTAATACATCTTCCTGATAAATCATAATCCCATAGGTTTCGCTAAGATGCTTCTCCATTTCTGGAATTAAATACTTACGTCTGCTCGGATTTTTATGCCTCGCAATAAACTCTTGCATCATGCCACTTTCGGCAACACCTGGACGAATAATTGAACTTGCAGCCGTCAACATTTCATATGTATCGCACTTAAGTTTTTTTAGTAACGATCTCATTCCTGGCGATTCTATGTAAAAACATCCAATTGTATTTCCTGTGCGAATTAGCTCCTTTGTTTTCTCATCATTAAAGAGCATCTCTTGGTCAAAAATATCAAAGTCAATTTTTCCGCTTTTTCGTGGTATTACCGCATGAATTTTAGGAATAATTTTCCTCTTTGCTGAAAGACTATATTCAGCCATATTTATTACGTTGGTTGCTATATTTTGAGCCAATTCTGTCATTATATTATAGTGAATGGGTGTTCACTATAATATGATAATTTTAACTATATATCAAGTAAATTTATATACTTAGCTCAATTAAAATTTACATTCAAACTTTTTTTTTTCGTATCTTTATAGCAATTGTAGAAATGAAAATAATAATAATAAAGGTAGAGAGAAATTGATGTCACAAGTTGGGCAGTTGCTACTCCAAAGTTCACTTTTAGAGTAGAGGAAAGTCCGAACTCCAAAGAACAGAGTGCCGGGTAACTCCCGGGGGTTATGGGTGTAAACCTATAGTTACGGAAAGTGCAGCAGAAAATATACTTTCTCAGTTAATCTGAGATAAAGGTGAAATGGCAGGGTAAGAGCCTACCGCTTTGTTAGTAATAACAGAGGTCCTTTTAGGAGTTCCATTTATTTGGAATCAGTGTAAACCCCACTTGGAGCAAGGTCATGTAAAGGACTCTTTGCATATTTATATGCAAAGCAAAGTTGTTCGCTTTGCTAGTTCCGGGTAGACCGCTTGATTCTGATAGTAATATCAGAGCTAGATAAATAATTGCCATCCCGATTTATCGGGAGACAAGATTCGGCTTATAGACTTGTGACATCATTTTCTACTCTAGTATAAGAAAATGATTGAAAGAAAATGGACTCTCAAAGAAGCACAAGATGAACAAACTGTGCTTGCTTTAGCGGATAGTCTTAATATTTCTAATGTATTGGCAACAATACTAATATTAAGAAATATTACAAACTTCCATGAAGCAAAGACCTATTTTAGACCTGAGTTAGAATCCCTTTACGATCCGTTTTTAATGGATGGTATGCAAGAAGCCACCAACAGAGTAATTGATGCCATTACAAACAATGAAAAAATTGTAGTGTATGGTGATTATGATGTTGATGGAACTGCATCCGCAGCATTGTTATATCTCTTCCTAAAAGAATTAGATGCAAATGTTGAAGTTCATATTCCAAACAGACTTACTGATGGATATGGTCTCTCGAACGAAGCAATTGATATTCTAGCCGAGAAAAAAACAAATTTAATTATAACTGTTGATTGCGGAATTACTGCCGTTGAAGAAGTTGCTCATGCTAACTCTCTCGGAATTGATACCATTATCAGTGATCATCACAAACCGAAAGAAATAATTCCAGATGCTGTGGCTGTGTTAGACCCCATTAAGCCTGGATGTGATTATCCATACAAATACCTATCTGGTGCTGGCGTTGCCTTTAAACTTGCTCGCGCAGTTTCCGATAGAGTTGGACGCAAAGATGTTGTATTAGAGTATCTTGATTTAGTTGCCATTGCTGCCGCTGCTGATATTGTACCACTGACAGATGAAAATAGAGTCTTGGTGAAAAAGGGAATGGAAATGATTAACGATAATCCACGTCCCGGAATCTTAGCATTGATGCATAAGGCAAAAAAGGAAGTTGGAAGTTTAACCGCTGGACAAGTGGTCTTTACAATTGCACCACGTATAAACGCTGTTGGAAGAATGGGTGATGCAAAAAGAGCAGTTGATTTATTTGTTGAAAAAGACATGACCGAAGCGGAAAGAATTGCACAAATTCTGGAAGACGAAAACTATCAACGAAGAAAAATTGACGAGATGACTTTCTCACATGCGATATCAATTATAGAGGAAGAGATAGATTTAGAGAATGATGTTGCCATCATAGTTCATGTTGATGAATGGCACCCTGGGGTTATTGGAATTGTTGCTTCACGGGTTGTGGAAAGATATTTCCGTCCAGCAATTATGCTCTCAACTATAGATGGTGTTGCAAAAGGTTCCGCTCGTAGCATTAGTGGATTTAACATTTATGAAACACTTCAAGAATGTGACGATCTACTAATCCAATTTGGTGGACACGAAGCTGCTGCTGGCGTTGCAATTGAAATTAAAAATATTCCTGAATTCAGAAAACGGTTCAATTCTCTTTTAAAAGAGAAAATGAACGGGAAAAAGATAACTCCTGAACTTAAAGTGGATGTTAAAATTTCTCTATCAGATATAACTCCAAAGTTTGTAAGAGTACTTGACCAGTTTGCTCCATTTGGACCTGGTAATATGAGACCAGTATTTATGGCTGAGAATGTAAAAATTGCCAATCATCCACGAATAGTTGGCAGAAACCACCTACTTACCACATTAAAACAAAATGGTGGCGATAAGGTATTTGATGCAATTGGATTTAATCTTGGATATTATTCAGAGGTTATTGCGAAAGATAGAGATTTAATAGATATTGTTTTTACAATTGAAAAAATTACTAGAAATGGGGTTTCTTACCCCCAAATTCGGTTAAAAGATATTAAAGTAAAAGAGAACGTTAATTTATTATAGGAGTAGTTATGTCAGGTCACTCCAAGTGGTCAACCATTAAAAGGAAAAAAGAAGCTCTCGATCAAAAACGTGGCAAGATTTTCACAAAATTAATTAAAGAAATTACAGTTGCAGCAAAAATTGCAGGTGGTGAAATTGATACTAATCCAAGATTAAGATTAGCTGTGGACAATGCTAAATCTGCAAATATGCCGGCAGATAATATTACGAGAGCAATTAAAAAAGCTACTGGTGAATTAGAAGGTGTAACATTCTTAGAATTGATGTACGAAGGTTATGGTCCCTCCGGTGTTGCATTTATTGCCGAGTGTTTAACTGATAATAAAAATAGAACAGTTGCTGATGTTAGACACACATTTACAAAGTATGGAAATGGTCTTGGTGAAACAGGTTCTGTGGCTTGGATGTTTGATAGAAAAGGTATTATCACTCTCCCTACACAAGGTAAAGAGGAAGAATATATTTTTGAAATTATTCTTGAAGCTGGTGCTGATGATTTACAAACAGAAGAAGACTTCTTTGAAGTTACAACTTCAGTTGATTCTTTTGAAGATGTTCGTAAGGCCTTAGTCGATGTTGGTCTTGAAATTGATAATGCATCTCTTCAATGGATTGCAAAAAACACAATTGAAGTTTCAGGCGAAGAAACTGAAAAGGTAGAAAAGCTTTTTGATATGCTTGAAGATAGTGATGATGTACAAAGTGTTTATTCAAACGCTGACTTTAAAGAATAACCAATAACTATTACTTAAAATGATTATTATCGGAGTTGATCCTGGAACCATATTAACTGGTTTCGGGATAATTAAATATGAAAAAAACCAACTTAATTACATTCACTCTGGTGTAATTAAAACTCCGAAAACAAAAGATATTCCACCTCGCTTAGAGGCAATTTACAATGAATTAGATAGGCTGATTAAATTTTATAAGCCAACTGACTTTGCAATAGAAACTGCATTTTTTAATAAAAATGTTCAATCTGCGCTAAAAATTGGATATGTCCGCGGTGTTTCACTTCTAGTTGCACAGCATAATAGACTTGAGATTGGAGAGTATTCACCTCGTGAAATTAAAAAATCAATTGTTGGCAATGGTGGTGCATCTAAAGATCAAGTTCAGTTTATGATAAAAAAGCTACTTTCACTAAAAGATGATTTTAATACTTATGATGAAAGTGATGCATTAGCGATTGCTGGATGCTACGCATTCAAAAAAGATTCTTTGTCACACAAAAGTGGAAGTTGGGAAAAATTCGTGGAAGCTAATCCAGATAAAATAATTCAGTAAAGGAAAAAAATGATTGGATATTTAACAGGAAAAATAATTTCGAAGAAACCAACTAAAATTATGCTTGATGTAAATGGTGTTGGGTATTTGATTAATATTACAATAACTACATTTGAATCTTTACCCGATAATAGTGATGAGGTAGTATCACTTCATACATATTTAAATGTTCGGGAAGATGCATTAATTCTTTTTGGATTTTCTACTCTTGCTGAAAAAGAAATGTTTGAACTTTTAATTGGAGTAAATGGAGTTGGACCTAAATCTGCACAATCAATTTTATCCGGAATACAAATAGACGAACTCCACACTGCTTTGCGTAATAATGATTTGAGTAGACTAGTTGCAATTCCAGGCATTGGCAAAAAATCTGGCGAAAGACTAATAATCGAATTGCGAGATAAAGTTGAAAAATTTTCCGATAATTTTGAAGCTTCAGTAGAACCTAATTTTGCAATACGTAAAGATGCAATACTTGCGCTCACCCAACTTGGGTATAATCAAAAGACTGCTGAAAAGGTAGTTAGAAATGTCATTGATGCTAAACCAGATTTGACTCTTGAGAATTTATTAAAAGATTCATTAGCTATACTAAATAAATAGGGCAAATAATTTTGGGATAAATTTATCCCTAAAATTTATTTGTGTTTTAAATAATTGTTAAATAACTTGCACTCAAGTTTAACTCATCACTTAATAGCAGAAGGAAAAACTATAGAATAAAACTCTACCATTGTTAAATTACTTATTGTATGTAGAGGTTCGTTTTGGAATTATTATTAATTATAGTTTTGACTGTTATATCCATTTTCTCTTTATCTTTTATTTTTAGATTTAACCCACTTAAAACCAAGTTCTCTTTCATAACTAAAAAAAGGAATAGATGATATTTTTCTACTATTTGTCGCTTCTGTGACATTTTTAAAATCATTTAATACTGAACTTAAAAACAGTTATTAAATATCATTATTCATTTACTATGGGGTAAAAATGCAAATGAGAGAAAACGCTTTAAAAAATCCAATTTCAGAATTAATTAGTGATGAGATTTATTCATTATTAGTAAACAAAAATCTGATTAACGAAAAAAATCTTAGAGACTACAGAATTAAGAAAAGATTCAGAGAACTTAGAAATAGTTCATATAGTTCAACAGAAGCCATTGAGTCAATTCGTGAGGATTACCCATACTTACAGTTTGATTCAATTAGAAAAATTATTTATTTAGGAAATAGAGTAGCTGTATAGTGAATGTTGTAGAATAAGAGAATTGACTTAATATAATTCTCTTATTCTATTTCCTAAATCTAAGCTCTATTGAGGGTGAAACTAAAGGTAGATCCGATACGTTCTTCACTATCAGCCCATATTTTTCCATCATTTTGCTCAACTAATTCTTTACTTAAAATTAGCCCAAGTCCTGTGCCAGATTCATTTGCAGTACCATTTGTTGAAAGGTGTTTATCAAGTTTAAATAGCTTTGAAATATTTTCTGCACTAATACCAACTCCATTATCTATAACGCTTACTACTATTTTATCATTATCAATCTCAGATGCAATTACAATTTTTCCATTTCGCTTAGAAAATTTAATTGAATTTGATATTAAGTTTTGAAGAACAGAACTAATCATTGTTCTATCACCAGTAAAGAACTGAGAATTATCAATTTCATTGATAAGTTGAATGCTTTTTTTAGTTGCCACATTCTCTAATAAGGTAATAGTGTTATTTAATAAACCCGAAAGAGCAATCTTTTCAGAAGATTTTTTCATACGTCCAGTTTTAATTTGTGCCCATTGCAAAAGGTTTAATAGTAAATCGTAAACACTATGTGCAGATTTATTAATTTCCTTTGAAAAAGTTTTAATCTCTTCCATAGAAAGTTCAGCCAAATCCTCAACTAAAAATTCCGATAAGTTTAAGAGTGCATTAAAAGGACTTTTTAAATCATGTGCAATAATTGAGAAAAACTTATCTTTCTCACTATTTAGTCTTTTTAACATATCCTCAGATTCTTTAAGCTGACTATTAACTTCGGCAAGTTCATTATTATACTTCACTAATAATTCTTGATGCTTCTTGTTTTCGGTTATATCTCTTATTATTCCCCTATATCCAATAACTTTACCATCGCTATCTTTAAGCAAAAAGGAAGTTTCAAGAACAACTATTTCTCCTCCAGTTTTTGTTTTAACTTTTATTTCATAGTTTTTAACAAATCCATCTTTTTCAAATTGCTGAAGTAATTTCAATCTCTCTTCAGGATTAATGTATAAGTCCTCACCAATATTTATTTTTTGAAGTTCTTCTAATGAATCGTATTCAAATAATTCAAGACCAGCTGGATTGATATCCAACAGTTTTCCTTCTGGTGTACTTTCGTACACAACATCTTTCAATTCTGTAAAAAGAGTTCTATACTTTTCTTCAGCAATAATTAGAGAATCACTACTCTTATTCTCTAATAATTCTCTAAGTCTTTTGTTTTCTTTTTTAAGTACTTCAAGCTCTTCAGCCATAATGAAACCCATTAAATAAATTATTGGTAAATTTAGGAGTAATATACATTATTTTATTCTAAATTTTAATTAAAATTCAAATGATTGAATATTTCGAATTATTTCTTTTGTTTTTTTTCGGAGTGCTTGCTGGTTTCATAAATGTTAATGCTGGAGGTGGTTCCACGTTAACTCTACCAATTCTTATATTCTTAGGATTAGATGGGGCTGTAGCAAATGGAACCAATAGAATTGCAATACTTTTTCAAAACCTATCCGCAATATTTTCATTCAAAAATGAAAACCATTCACAATTTAAATTAAGCTTTAAGCTTGCCCTATTCACTTTGCCAGGAGCTATAATTGGGGCATACTTTGCAACTAATATTAGCAATCAGATGTTTGAGAAAATTCTTGCTGTTATTATGATTGGTGTAATTATCACAATGATATTACCGAAAAAAAGCATATCCACAATTACGAATCTTTCACGCAAACAAAATTTTTACGTTTACTTTGCAATGTTTGGCGTCGGGTTTTACGGTGGATTTATTCAAGTTGGTGTTGGTTTTTTATTAATGGCTTCACTTCATTATTTAATGAAACAATCTTTGGTTTATGTAAATATGCACAAAGTATTTATAGTACTTATTTATACTATTCCTGCACTACTAATATTTATATATTCCGGAAATGTTGATTGGGGTTATGGTTTAACTTTAGCTAGCGGTAATACAATTGGAGCTTGGTGGGGAGCTAAGTTTTCGATTAAAGGTGGAGAAAAATTTATTAAAATAGTACTAATAATAGCAGTAGGTTTAATGTCTTTAAAATTATTTGGATTGTTTTAATGAATAATAAATTTCACTGGTACGATGGTTTTTTTTACGACAAAGTAATTGCACCTAATCAGGATGGCACATTTAAAATAATGCGTGCAATGATGAACCCAAACACATCCGTTATTGATATTGGTACTGGAACAGGAAGATTTGTATTTCAAGCATCAGGGAAGTTTTCTCAAGTTATTGGTATTGACCTCTCATCAAGAAACATCAGATTTGCAAATGAGCAACTAAGCAATTTGGAGTTGGAAAACATTTCATTTCTTCATGCAGATGCTGAAGAATTAACTTCACAATTCACTGAGAAATTTGATTACTCTACAGTCTCATATGTAATTCACGAAATGCCATATGAAGCAAGATTAAAGGTATTGAAAGCAATGAGAGAAATTTCCAATGAAATAATTATTGGAGACTATTTAATTCCACAACCAAAAAACAATAGAGGATTTGCAAATAGAATAGCCGAGTTTTTAGCAGGACCAGATCATTTTAATAATTATCGCAATTTTGTGAAACACAACGGTATATATGGCTTAGTTGAGACTCTGGGAATGGAAATACTTGAAGAAAAAACTGGAGTTCATGGGACTTCACATATCGTAAAAATCATGTAAATGGTATACTATTAAATTAGGGATCTACTTCTTAGGAAGGGTAAAATAAAATTGACTTCCTTTTTCAAATTCACTTTCTGCCCAAATTTTTCCATTATTTTTCTCTACTAAGTCTTTGCATAGAATCAGTCCAAGTCCAGTACCAGATTCATTTTCAGTGCCTGGGGTTGAAGATTTTTTATTAATACTAAATATCTCAGATACGATAGATGGTTTCATACCAACACCACTATCAGAGACTGATACTTCTACAAACTCTTCGGAATTTTTTGAGGAAATCTCTATCTTGCCATTTCGCTTTGTAAATTTAATTGCGTTACTAATTAAGTTCCGAAGTACAGTTTTAACACACTCCTCATCAGCAAAGACTTTAAGTTCACTAAGATTATTAATAATAATAATTTCTTTTTCCTTTGCTGTAATTTCTAAGATCTCTAATACAGACTCGGCTACTTTATTAATTTTTAGTTCAATTGGTTTCACAATAAATGCACCCATCTGCAAACGCGACCAACTTAATAAATTTTCAATTAGCTTAAACAGATTTTGAGTAGATGAATGAATAACACTTGATATTTCTTTTACTTCTCTCATCGACATATCATCCATATCGCCAGAAATCATTTCTGAAACACCTAGCAAAGTATTAAACGGACTTCTTAAATCATGAGCTATTATTGAAAAAAATCTATCTTTATTTTCATTAATAATTTCTAATTCTTGTTTTGCCTCGGATAACTCACCAACAAGTTTTCTTAATCCTTCATCTGCATACTTCTTATCCAATACTTTAATTATCTGAGCAGAGACAAACTCAAGTATTTTCACATCTTCTTCATTATAGGCATTTACATTTTCATAATCTTGTAAAGCTAAAACGCCTCTATAATTCCCTTCAAATTCTAAATATATTCCAACCCATACTTGGGAGAATTCTCCGCTTAATTTCACTTTCCCTTCTGCCTGAAGTTCTCCATCTATATCAGCTGTAATTATCTGACTTTTTTTAGTTGTTATAATATATTCTGTGAGGCCATTTCCAAATTTTCGTGGCCCTGGGTTTGAATCATTTTGATCAACATGATATGGGAAACTAATTATATTTGATTCAACATTGTGCATTGCTACAAATATATTTTCTGCTGGCATTAGTTCATGAATGATTAAATGAAGTTCTTTATAAAGTTCTTCCATTGAGATTGTTTTACTTGCAATTTCAGAGACTTCAAACAAAGCTTTTTGCAATTTATGCCGTTTTACCCTTTCTGAAATATCTTCTATTAAACCAACTCCTCCAATCACTTTTTTATCATCCGAGTAGATTGCATTAAATCTACCAATTACTGGAGTGGTTTTTCCTGCGCTAACTGAAGTATAATTGTTTTGATAATAACCAGACCCACTTATCAAAGAATTCTCTATTGCTTCTATGAATTCTAAATCTTTAATATGCTCCAACATATAAAAACCAATAAGCCTTTCATTTATAGTTCCAATTATTGAGG
>CBDUTO010000047.1:0-28687 GCA_965370315.1 uncultured Melioribacteraceae bacterium | reverse complement strand
TCTTTACTTTGTTGTAAGTATTCGGAGATAAATTCTACTACTTCATCCTCTAAATATTGATCAATCCCTTTGTCAAGTTTCATGAGGCAATCATTTAAAATTGCCCAACCATGTTCCGGAAATTCTTCTAGTTTCCCGTCTGGAAACTCTTTCAATAATATTTCACGAGCAGAATGGAGTTCTTCCATTATCTCTTCTTGACTTAGGGTCTTAAGTACTTCTGCAATTCTTATATTAGGTAGCTCTAGTTTATCGTTAAGCACTAAAATTACACGTTGTATATATGTGAGTTTTAAAAACTCTCTCTCTATTTTTGTAAAAAACTCTGATTCACCTTTCGTAATTTTCTGTATTGCTAAACCATCTAACTCAATTTCTTCAACGTTTTGCAAATAAAGAAAACTACGAACAATGGCAATCTCTCTTAATTGTAAAGTGAAATCAGTATCAGATTTAATGGTTTCAATTCTTTTCCAAATTATATAAAAAACTTCAGTACAAACTTTTTTTGCAGCTTCAATATTTGGAACAAGACCAAAGACAATTGAATAAGTACGAGGTAAAAACTCAAGTGACAATTCAATAAATTGACTTTTTCGTCCAAGTTTAGCTTGCTCTATTAAATTTTGAATATATATGGAATTGCTACTCAATAGTTTTCCTCTTCTTCTTTATTTTTTCGTCATTGTCTGAATCATCTTTATCTTTAGTACTAAACTTAACTTCAGAGAATACTTCTTTTTTACTATTATCAACTAAAGTTTTCCATATGTTCATTTCAGGATCAAATAATTTTATTAAAACCAATTTCCCGTTTTTGTGAATTCCCTGGAGAATATATGGCTGTCCATTATGTGCAAGTTTTTTGGAAATCATAAAAAATATAAGTTCATTGTCACTAATTCTTAATTCAAAATTCCAATTTGATTCGCCATCAGCTATTGCTTTAGGAATCACAAAACCATTATACGATCCGCTACCACCACCAGTGTTTTTAGGGTTTTTCCAGTGTGTTAGGGCAAAGGAACTAATTTGATGCATTTCTTTAACTGCCATATCTTCCATTTGCTTAGAAAATTGAGTGTCAAATAGATTCAGCGAAACAGCAATTGCAGCTCCAACAATAAATACACCTAATACAATTAATAATAATTGGTTTGTTCCCATAATGAAAATAATTTCTTATATAGTTTTAAGTCTATTCTTTTTATTGGATAGACGAATTTTCAAAATTGTTATCCCATCTTTAAATTAAGCTTTATGATAGAAGACTCTATGCTTGATGATTTAGTTATGAATGTATATGGTACTTAAGTATTATCAAATAAGGTTTCCCATTCATTCTTCTCAGGGTTAAAGAGTTTTAGAAAAACAAATTTTCCATTATCATGTAAACCTTGTAGAATATATGATTGTCCATTATACTTAAATTCTTTTGAAATCATAAAAAAATCAAGTTTGGAATTATTTAATCTCATATCAAAGTTCCAATTTGATTCACCCTCTGTTATGCCTTTTGGAATTTCAAAACCATAGTAAGTACCTCCACCGCCACCGCTGTCTTCTGGTTTTTTCCAGTAAGTTACTGCATATGAGCTAATATCATGCATTTGTTGAATTGCCATATCTTTTACTTGCCCAGAAAACTGAGAATCAAATATTGCAACCGAAACAAAAACAGAAACGCCTACAATAAAAACTCCTAATACAATTAGTAATAATTGCTTAGATCCCATAATATAATTCCTTTACTTATATAGCTTTAATTAAAAAACAACTCACTTTAAAAATTACGGCGCCAGAAGACTCTACTCTTGCTGACGCCGCTGAGGACCACTTCAGGCTAACCAGGCCTGAACTTTATGTTCATAATATGAACAATAAAATTCAAATAATTGTGATAGTTATTTAGAATATGTTGTTATTAATCTACCGCGATTATCTATATAATAATTGTTCGAAAAATTAGTGAAAAGTCCTAAACTTCGTGCTTTCGTACTTGCTCTTATCTTCTCGGGTTTTAGTTGGCTTTGGTTATCTTCATAATTAATAAGCTTATTGAGATTATGTTTGATATGCTCTTTGGTAAGGAGCATATCTGAATTATTATATTCCATTTGTTCAAGCAATTCGTTAATCTTTTTTGAAATTTCAATAACTGTATGGATAGATCTTTTTGATGATAATCTTTTTTCCCTTGGGCTATTTCTCTTTTCAAAATCCATTTTTTCTCTAGCTTTGTTTAAAATGTAATTTATTTTCAAGTTATATATCATAATCGGATTATTTCACATTTAGTTTAGAAAAAAAGTAAAATATTTTAATATATATTCTGTTGCTATGTTGAAACTCTGACATAACAACATTATTCACGAAAAAACTAATAAATCACTCCAAAATTCAGCTATTTTAAAAGATTAATAACATTTGCTGATATTTTACAACCTTCCATTTCTCCATTCAATTCAATAAGTTTAATAGATAGATTTTTAATAAAATTGGAGTGAAAATGAACTATAAAAACCTTGGAGTTAGAGGCTCAGAAGTATCCACAGTTGGTTTTGGAGCTTGGGCAATTGGTGGAATGAATTGGGGTAAAACAGATGATGATGTTTCAATGCTAGCTTTAAATAAAGCAATTGATGAAGGTGTTACATTTATAGATACAGCTGATGTCTACGGATTTGGTCATTCTGAGGAATTAATTTCAAAATTAATTAAAGAGCGTGGAAAAAAGAATATTGTAATTGCAACAAAAGCTGGAAACGATTTCTATTTTGCAAACGCGGAAAATGACGAAGGGTACGGTGCAATTCAACAGACTTATACCAAAGAGTATATAATCTATGCTGCAGAGCAGAGTTTAAAAAGACTAAATGTTGAAGCTTTAGATATTCTTCAATTACATAGCCCCGATTTAGAAAAACTTGAAAGAGATGAACCGTGGTTAGCACTTGAACAATTAAAGAAGGATGGTAAAATCAAAAGTGCTGGGTTTAGTATTCAATCATTTAAGGAGACAGAGCATGCACATATATTGGATGCCCATCACGACTTAATTGATTCTATCCAAGTCCGTTACAATTTGCTAGAACGCGAGGCAGAGAAAGTCCTATTCCCAAAAGCTATGGAATATGGAATTGGTGTTATAGTTAGAATTCCATTACTTTTTGGGTTTTTGACAGGGAAATTTTCAAAAGGCTCTACATTCAGTGAAGATGATCACAGAAGTATGAATCTTTCACCAGAAAAGATTAGAAACTATTTAATTCAGTTAGAGAAGATGAAACCATTGTTTGAAAAATATCCTGATCAAAGTATGGGACAAGTAAGTTTGCGTTTTTGTACTTCTCATCCAGCTTGCCAGACAGTAATACCTGGGGCTAAAACGGAAAAGCAAGTAATTGAAAATAGTTCAGCTTCCGATTTAGGAGATATTCCAAAGGAATTTATCCCAAATTTATGTTGAAATAAAAAAAAATATTATCGAGAATGGAACTAAACTAATGCCAATATAGTCGAGTTCCTTCTTATGATATTTTTTTAAAAAGTTAAACTTATAGATTTTGGATCTCCATAAAAATAATCATTTTAAATAGTTTATCTTATTTGAAATAAATAGTTTATAGAGATTTTTGTTAGTAAGTAGGATATCTAAATAACTTGCAAATAAATTAAAATAGTAGTAAATTAGAAGTTCTAATCCGCCCCATTGAGGGCGTTTTTTGTTTCTATTAAGTAATTCCATTTTTACTAAGTAAGAAAATAATGAATGTAAACAGAACTGAAATATCGCAAAAATTACAGGATGCTATAGAAAAGCTAGGGTATCTTTTAATTGACATTGAATATAGAGGAGACGATAGTAATAGGATTCTCGAGATTTATATTGATAATGAAATGGGAATTGTGACTGCTGATTGCGTTGATGTAAGTAGAGCTTGTGGAAATTTAATTGAGGATGAAAATTTAATTGAATCCAAATATCGTCTGGATATTTCATCGCCTGGAACTGATAGACTTATAAAGTTCGTTCAGCAATACAAAAAAAATATAGGTAGAAGCTTTGAGTTGGAATTTGAAGATCAACTTGCAGAAAAATTTGAAGGTAAATTGATTGCTGTAAGTGATGAGATCTTAAAATTTGAAATAGATAAAAAAATAGAAGAAGTTAACTTTAATAATATTAAATCTGCAAAAATAATTGTAAGATTTTAAGACGGAGGCAACTATAAAATGAACAATGCGATAGTTGAGGCATTTTCTCAAATGGTTAAAGGCAAGAATGTTGATAGAGACATTCTTGAAAATATAATCGAAGAAATATTTGGTGTGATGGTTAAAAAGAAATATGGACTAGAAGCCAACTTTGATGTTATTGCCAATATGGATAAAGGAGATATTGAAATATTTCTTGAGCGAGAAATTGTTGAAGAAGTCGAAGACCCAGCTTTAGAAGTTAGTATGGAGGAAGTAAATAAAGCAGGCAATGAAGAAGAACTAGAAGTAGGTGAAGATTATGTTGAAAAACTTGAGCTTTCTTCATTTGGTCGAAGACTTATTAATCTTGCCCGTCAAAACTTGAACCAAAGAATTCGCGAAATTGAGAAAGAACTTGTTTATAACGAATACTCTGAAATGGTTGGTGAAATTATTGTTGGTGATATTTACCAAGTAAGAAGAAATGACATCCTTATTAATCATAATAAAAATGAATTACTGTTACCTCGATTAGAGCAAATACCTCGAGAACGTTATAGAAAGGGTGATACTCTTCGTGCAGTTATTAAAGAAGTTAGAAAAACTTCAAATGGACCTGCAATTATTATATCAAGAGCTGATAATTTATTCTTAAAAAAATTATTTGAAATTGAAATTCCAGAAATTTATGATGGAATTATTGAAATTAAAAGAATTGCACGTGAACCAAGTGAAAGAGCAAAAGTTGCTGTTATTTCTCATGACCAAAGAATTGATGCTGTTGGTGCTTGTGTTGGTATGAAGGGTGTTCGTATTCACGCAATAGTACGTGAGTTAAGTAACGAAAATATTGATGTTGTTAATTTCTCTGATGATCCAGTTACGTTAATCCAAAGAACTTTAGCCCCAGCAAAATTAAAACAGATTGATATTAATGAATCTGATAAAACATGTTCTGTTATGGCTGATAGTGATCAAGTATCCCTTATTGTTGGGCGGAATGGTGTTAATATCCGACTTGCAATGAAATTAACTGGTTATGAGATCGATGTAATTCGTGAAGAGAAACCATTTGAAGAATATGAAGAAGATATAGAACTAGTAGATCTTCGTGAAGAGTTAGGAACAGATATAGTAGATTTATTAATTCAGAATAGATATGATACAGCTGTTGAAGTTTTAACTGCTGGTTTAGACGAATTAAAAGAAATTGAATTGCTAGATGAAGAGAAAGCAACCGAAATACTTGATGTTCTTAAAAATCAATTTGAAGAAGAATAAAATTAAAATTTATAGGTAATTTCCAATATGGCTACAACTAATAAACCGAAGAAATATAGAGTTTACAAATATGCTTCTGAGATTAATCTCTCAACTGATGCTATTATTGACTTTTTGAGAAGCAAAGAGTATGAAGTAAAAAATCATATGGCTCTCCTTAGTGAGGAAATGTTAACTGATATTCAATCCCATTTTAAAAAGGATATTGATAAATCAGAAGATCACAAAAGGAAACTTGCAAAGTTTAATGAAGCAAGAGCAGAAAAATCTGAGGAAATTGCCCAAAATGAAGCTTCTGAAGAAGTCGTTGAAACTGTGGTGGAAGAGATTGTTGAAACTGTGGAGGAAGAGACTGTTGAAACAGAAGAAGAAACTTCTGAAGAAGTAGTTGAAGTTGAAGAAACAATTACTGAAGAAGTTCAGGTAGAAGAAGTTCAGGTAGAAGAAGAAATTGTGGAAGAAGTAGAACCTGTTACAGAGGAATCAGAAAAATCTGAAGTTGCTGAAGAAGTTAAAATAGAGAAAGAGGAAGTAGCTCCTAAAGATGAGGCTCCTAAAGTTTTTCAAACAGAAGGCGCCAAAGAGATTCTAAAGAAGAAAGGCTTAACAGTTCTTGGAAAGATTGATCTTCAAGAACAAAAAAGAGCTAGAAAGAAAAAGAAACCTGTAGCTAAAACCGAAGTTGAAAAGAATAAACCTAATGGAGCTAAACCTCAACAAACGCCTAGTAGAACTCAAGAAGATGATAGTAAAAAGAAAAAATTCAAACGCAAGAAGAAGGCTGATGGTACAGTAGAGAACCCACAAGCTAAAAAGTTTAAAAGAGTTAAAAAAGCCGTAGTTGATAAACGTGAAGTAGATGCTGCAATTAAGAGAACTATGTTAAGCATGGATGATTCAGGTACTGGAGATAGAGCAAGCGCGAAAAAACGACGTAGAAAAGAGCAACTTGTTGAGCAAGAACAAATTGTTGAACAACAAGAATTAGATGATTTGAAAATTAAAGTAACTGAATATATTGCCGTTAATGAACTTGCTAATTTGATGAATGTATCTGTAAGTGATGTTATAGCAAAATGTATGGGATTAGGATTGATGGTTTCAATCAATCAAAGACTAGATACTGAAACTATCACATTAGTAACTGATGAATTTGGCTATGAAGTTGAATTTGAAGATGAATATGTTGCAGACTCTCTTGCCGATACTGAGGATGATGATTCAACTCTTGTTCAACGTCCACCAATTGTAACAATTATGGGTCACGTTGATCATGGTAAAACATCGCTCCTAGATTACATACGTCGTGAAAATGTAGTGGCTGGTGAGTCTGGTGGTATTACTCAGCACATTGGTGCTTATCAAGTTGAAGTCCAAGATGGAAAGAGAATTACATTTCTTGATACTCCTGGTCATGAAGCGTTTACCGCTATGCGTGCACGTGGAGCAAGAGTAACTGATATTGTTGTTATAATTATAGCAGCTGATGATGCAATTATGCCACAAACAGTTGAAGCAATTAATCATGCTCAAGCCGCTGCCGTACCTATTATTATTGCAATAAATAAAATTGACAAACCAAATTCTAATATTGAAAAAATTAAACAACAACTTGCAGAGCGCAATGTGCTTGTTGAAGATTGGGGTGGTAAGTTTCAGTCAGTAGAAATTTCCGCAAAAACTGGACATAATATTGATCTATTATTAGAGAAAATTTTATTAGAAACAGAGTTGTTAGAATTAAAAGCAAATCCTGATAGACATGCACGAGGTAGTGTTGTAGAATCTCAAATGGAACCTGGTAGAGGAATAACAGCTACAATATTGGTAGATAAAGGAACACTAAAAGTTGGTGATCCATTTGTTGCTGGTAACTATCAAGGTAGAGTTCGTGCAATGTTTGATGAAAGAGATAACAAGCTAACTGAAGTTTTACCTGGAACCCCAGTATTATTATTAGGTTTTGAAGGTGCTCCTCAAGCTGGTGATCTATTTGCTGTAGTTGATTCGGAACGTGAAGCTCGTGAAATTGCATTAAAACGACAACAATTAAAACGTGAACAGGATCATAGACAAGTACGTCTTATTACTCTTGATCAAATTGCAGAGCAAATTAGTCAGGGTGTTGTTAAAGACCTTCCAATTATTGTGAAAGGCGATGTGGATGGTTCTGTAGAAGCTCTTGCCGATTCATTAATGAAATTATCTAATAGTGAAGTAGCAGTTAATGTAATTCATAAAGCTGTTGGTGGCATTACAGAAGGTGATGTTCTTCTTGCGGCTGCATCAAGTGCTATAATTGTTGGTTTTCATGTACGAGCTAATAATAAGGCAAGAAAATTAGCTGAAACCGAAAGTGTTGATATCAGATTATACAACGTAATTTATGATGCAATTAATGAAGTTAAATCAGCTCTTGAAGGAATGTTATCACCAATAATTTCTGAAGAATTTGTTGCAACCGTTGAGATTCGCGATATATTCAAAGTTCCTAAAGTTGGCACTATTGCTGGATGTTATGTTACTGATGGTAAAATTACACGCTCTGATAAAATTAGATTATTCCGTGATGGTATTGTTGTTTACGAAGGAAATCTTGATACACTTAAACGCTTTAAGGATGATGTTAAAGAAGTTCTTGCTGGTTACGAGTGTGGATTAAATATTGCAAACTTCAATGATATAAAAGAAGGTGACATTATTGAAGCATATAAATTTGTTGAAACCGCAAAAAAATTGGATTAAGAATTGTCAACAAGATTACAAAAAATAGGTGAATTGATAAAGGAAGAATTAAGTTTAATTTTTCTTTATAAAATTCAAGATCCTGAATTGGGAATGCTTACAATTACATCTGTAAAAATAACACCCGATGCAAAGATTGCAAAAGTCTATATCTCAATATTTGAGAAAGAAGGACGCCATGCTAAAATTGAGAAGCTCAATAGTATCAAGGGTTATATCAAATCCAATCTTGCAAAAAAAGTAAATCATTTAAGACAAATGCCTGATATTTCTTTCTATCTGGATGACACTCTTGATTATGTAGAAAAGATGGAAAATATATTTAAAAAAATTCACGAAGATGATAACAAATAAATCAGTTGATCTTACAAATGTTGATTATGCCTCAGGTGAGGTTATCTTAATTGATAAAGAAAAGGGAAAAAGTTCCTTTAACAGTGTATACATGATTCGCAAGATTGTAAATATTAAAAAAATTGGACATGCTGGAACTTTAGATCCAGCAGCAACTGGTTTATTGATAATTTGTATCGGTAGGCAAGAGACCAAAAACATTTATAAGTATCAGGATTTAGAAAAAGTATATTCTGGTACAATTGAACTTGGTAAGCACACCCCATCAATGGATGGAGAAACTGAAAGTATTGAAGATAAAGATTATTCATTTGTAACAGAGGAGATGCTTGAAGAGACAAGGAAAAGTTTTCTTGGTGAAATTCAGCAAGTACCTCCAATGTTTTCAGCTTTAAAACAGAATGGAAAAAGGCTTTATAAATTAGCTCGTAAAGGTATAGTGGTTGAACGGCAACCTCGTGGTGTTACAATTTATGATTTTAAGATTACAAGAGTGGATCTTCCTGAAATTGATTTTGAAATTAGATGTTCAAAAGGAACATACATTAGAGTAATTGCTGATGATTTTGGAAAGAAGCTTAATTGTGGTGGATATCTAAAGGTGCTTAGAAGAGAAGCAATAGGTGAGTACAATGTTGCAGATGCTCTCTCTGTTGATGAGTTTATGAAAAAGAATGAAGTTTTAGAAAACTAGATTGTTGATGAATATTTATAAATCGATTGATGAAATCGGTAAAGATGAAAACACAGTATTAACCATTGGAACCTTTGACGGAATTCACGAAGGTCATAAAGTGCTTTTTAAAAAGTTAAAGCAATATTCATCAGATAATAATTTAAGAAATCTTGTAGTTACTTTTTATCCACATCCAAGAATGGTTGTTTCAGATTTTAAAATAAAACTTGTTACAACATTGGATGAAAAGTCTGAACTTATATCACAACTAGGAATTGATAATCTTTTAGTTCTGGAATTTTCGAAAAAATTTTCGGAGCAGTCCTCTGAGGAATTTATTACAAAAGTAGTTTGTGATAAAATTGGAGTTAAGCATATAATTATTGGTCATGACCATAGATTTGGAAAAGATAGAAGTGGTAATAATAATGAGCTAGTAGAACTTGGTTCAAAAAACAATTTTACTGTTGAGTGTGTAGGTCCAATAAAAAGTGAAGAAGAGATCATTAGCAGTACAAAGATTCGAAATGCAATTTTAGATGGCAATATTGAAAAAGCTAATAAGTTTTTAGGTCGCAACTACTGCTTACATGGAACGGTTATAAAAGGAGTTTCTAGAGGAAGGATACTTGGTTTTCCTACAGCTAATATTGAAGTTGAAAATAAAAACAAGTTAATTCCAAAGAATGGAGTTTATGTTGTTAAAGCTCTTGTTGAAGGCGAAGTAGTTTATGGCGTGATGAATGTTGGATTACGTCCAACATTTGCAGATACTTTAAGTGTGGTAATTGAAGTGCATCTATTTGATTTTAACAAAGATGTATATGGAAAAATAGTTAAAATTGATTTGCTAAAAAGAATTAGAGACGAAAAAAGATTTAATAACAAAGAAGAATTAATCTATCAAATTGGAAAAGATAAAAAAGAAGCTATTCAGTTTGTTGGAAGAATGATTAACTAATTAACTTCGGAAAAATTCTGAGGTTACATCGAATTAATAATAGGAGAAATTCAAAATGAATTTATCAAAAGAAGAGAAACAAGAAATAATAAGTAAATTTGGCGACAATGGAAATGACAGCGGTAAAGCAGAAGTACAAATTGCTCTGTTAACAGCTCGCATTAACAAACTTACTGATCATTTTTCAGAACACAAAAAAGACCACCACTCAAGAAGAGGGTTATTAATGATGGTTGGTAAAAGAAGAAGATTGCTTAACTATATAACACGTAAAGATGTTGAAAGATATAGAAGCATAATAAAAGAATTGAAATTAAGAAAATAGGTTTAAATCATGATGATAACAAAAGAAGTTGAAATTGGCGGAAAGAAACTATCCATAGAAACTGGACGCTACGCAAAACAGTCTAATGGGGCTGTAATGGTAAGTTACGGCGATACTGTGGTTTTAGTAACTGCAGTAGCTTCAAAAAAACCAAATACTACATTGGATTATTTCCCAATGTCAGTTGAATATAAAGAGAGATATTTTGCTGCCGGAAAATTTCCAGGTGGATTTATTAAACGTGAAGGTCGTCCTACTGAAAAAGAAATATTAAGTGGGCGTTTAATGGATAGACCAATCAGACCATTATTCCCAAAAGATTACAATAACGATACTCAAATTGCAGCATTTGTATATTCATACGATGGTGTAAATAATCCTGATGTAATTGCAGCAATTGGTGCTTCGGCAGCATTGGCTATTTCGGATATTCCATTCTTAGAACCACTTGGTCAAGTAAGAGTTGGAAGAGTTGATGGTGAGTTCATTATCAATCCAACAGTTGAACAAGAGAAAGAAAGTGACTTAGAATTAATAGTTGCTGGAACTGAAAGTTCAATTATGATGGTTGAAGGTGAAGGTCACGAAGTTAGCGAAGCTGATATTTTAGCTGCACTTAAATTTGCTCATGTAGAAATTCTAAAAATAATTGATCTACAAAAAGAGTTAGTTGAAGCTTGTGGTAAAGCTAAAATGGTTGTTGAAGAGAAAGTTGTTAACGAAGAACTTGTAAAAGAAGTTAACGAACTATCTTATGACAGATACAAAGAAGTTGTTTATTCAAAATTAAAGAAAGAAGATCGTTACGCAAAAAATGATGAAATAAACGATTCAGTTCTTGAGGCATTAGCTGAAAAATATCCAGAAGAAGAGAAAGACATTAAGAATATTCTTCACGATATCGAAAAAGATTTGATGCGTAAAAGAATTTTAGAAGATGGTGCTCGTCTTGACGGTAGAACATTAACTGAAATTAGACAAATTACATCTGAGGTTGGAGTTCTTCCAAGAACACACGCTTCAGCTTTATTTACACGTGGTGAAACTCAATCTTTAACAACTGTAACCCTTGGTACTGCAAGAGATCAGCAAATTGTTGATGGACTTGAAGAAGAAGTTAAAAAATCTTTCTACCTCCATTATAACTTTCCTCCTTTTAGTGTTGGTGAAACAGGTCGTTATGGCTTTATTGGAAGACGTGAAATTGGTCATGGAAACTTAGCTGAAAGAGCATTGAAATTTATTGTTCCTGAAACTGAAGATTTCCCATACACAATTCGTGTTAACTCTGATATACTTGAATCGAACGGTTCATCTTCAATGGCAACAGTTTGTGCTGGGTCATTAGCTATGATGGATGCTGGTGTTCCTGTTAAAACTGCTATTTCTGGAATTGCAATGGGATTAGTTAAAGAAGGTGACGACTTTGCTGTTCTTTCAGATATACTTGGAAACGAAGATCACCTTGGTGATATGGATTTCAAAGTAGCTGGTTCTGATAAAGGTATCACAGCAATTCAAATGGATATCAAAATTCAAGGTATATCTTTTGAAATTATGGAGAAAGCACTTGAACAAGCTAAAGAAGGAAGAATGCATATTCTTGGAAAAATGAGCGAAGCTCTGTCTGCTCCACGTGAAGCAATTTCTCAATATGCGCCTTCATTAATCTTTATCCAAATTGACCCAGAGAAAATTGGTGCTGTAATTGGACAAGGTGGAAAAGTTATTCAAGGAATCCAAAAAGATTTTAACGTTGAAATAAATATTGAAGAAGATGGAAAAGTTGCTATTGCTGGTGTAAACACTGAAGAAGCTCGCAAGGCAAAAGAATTCATAAAAGCTATTGTTACTGATCCAGAAGTTGGAATGGTATATAAAGGAAAAGTAATTAAAATTACTGACTTTGGTGCTTTTGTAGAATTTGTTCCAGGAACACAAGGTCTTCTCCATATTTCACAAATTGCTCTTGAGCGCGTTAATAAAGTAACTGACGTTCTTAAAGAAGGTGAGACAATAGATGTTAAATTAATGAAAATGGAAAATGGAAAATTCTCTTTATCAATAAAAGCTTTGTTAGAAGCAAAGAAGACTGAAGAGAAAAAAGAAGAAAATTCAGAAAAGAAAGAAGACTAATTGATTTTTTTTAGCCGGATAATTTTATTATCCGGTTTCTTAATATTTAGTAAGTTTTAGAAAGGGATTAATTTGAAGTTAGGGAATTTGGAATTAAAACATGGACTAATAGTCGCTCCAATGGCTGATGTTTCTGATGCCCCTTTTCGAAAGATAGCGAAAGATAATGGTGCAGAGTTAACTTACACTCCAATGGTGAGTGCTAAGGGAATTATTGATAATGAATTCCATGCACTTAGAATTTTTGCTTTTGCAAGAGATGAAAAACCGATAGGAGTTCAGCTACTTGGTAATAATCCAGAATATTTAGCTGGCGCTGTACAAGAATTAAAACGATACAAACCTGATGTAATTGATATAAATTGTGGATGCCCAGTTGAGAAGGTAACGAAGCATAATTTTGGGGCACAATTGCTTGATGACCCTATTTTAATGGGGAAACTGATTGAAGCAATGGTGGATGCTGCTGGTGATATTCCTATTTCAGTTAAATTACGATTGGGAAAAAGTGATGGAAAAATAAATATTTTGGAAACTGCAAAAGTTGCAGAAGAGAATGGAGCCTCTGCAATAATTGTACATACTCGAGCTCGAAACACAAAATATAAAGATGATCCAAGTTGGGATTGGTTAGTTAAAGTTAAAGAGCAGGCAAAGATTCCTGTTATTGGCAATGGTTCTCTTTTTACACCACAAGATATTAAAGAGATGGTGGAGAGAACAAAAGTTGATGGTGTTATGATAGCTCGAGGAGCTTTAGGAAACCCATTTATTTTCAATCGATATAGGGAGTTGGTTGAAAATGGTTCAGACTCAGGAGAACCAAGTTTAGAGGAAATAGAGAGTGTGGCGATTAAGCATAGTAGGTTAATTGCAAGAGAATATCCTGAAGCCGTTGCTACTATTAAAGCAAGAAAGAATATTCTTTGGTACTTTAAGCATTTAGATGGTATCTACGATTTTGCATCTATAATAATGCGTACTAAAAATGTTGAAGGCGAAATTAAAATGATTCACGAACATGTTGAAAAACTAAAACAAAATTTTTATCCAAAGGATGATCGTGAATTAATTGACCAAAAGTTTAAAGAGCGGGTTCTCTTTTGGTTAAATGAATAATTTGTGGTAATCCGTTTGATAGAGATATTAAAATGTTAAAAGAAATTATTATAAGTTCAACTGCTTCTCAGAATAGAATTGCTATTACTGAAGATAGAAAGCTTGTTGATTTTTTTGTTGAACATCCTGAAAAAGATAGGATGGTTGGCAATATATACTTGGGCAAAGTTGCACGTGTTTTGCCAGGAATTAGAGCTGTTTTTATTGATATTGGCTTAAAACATGATGCTTTCCTTCACTTCTCAGATATTGGTGATACATTAAAAGATAATCTCAATTTTGTTGATGATGATTATGTTGCTGAACCAGAAGAAGTTGAAGATAAAAAGGTTGAAAAAAAGAAGACTAATTCTGAGAAAGATGGTGAAGAACCTAAAGAAAAGAGAACAAGAATTCCAAGATTGAAAAAAGGGCAAGAAGTATTAATCCAAATTATTAAGGAACCTGTTAAAGGTAAAGGAGTTAGAGTTTCAACTTCTATTTCAATTCCGGGTAGATTTTGTGTGCTAATTCCTTATGAAGATAAAATTGGAATCTCAAAAAAAATTACGGATTACCGTGAAAAGAAAAGGTTGAGAAAATTAGCTCGTGGAATAATTCCTTCAAATTGTGGAGTAATTGTTAGAACAGCTTCTAAAGATCAACCAGAAAAATCACTTAGTGCTGATCTAAATTATTTAAGTAAAACTTGGACTCAAGTTCAGGATGAAGTTAAAAAGAACTCACCTCCATATTTAGTATATAAAGATTTAAGTACAACAATTAGTGTTATTCGTGATTTATTTACTGAAGATGTTTCAAACATTTTTATCGATTCAAAAAAATTGTATAAAGAAATTAGAAGCTATGTAAATACACATCAATCTGATATTGTTGATAAAGTTAATCTTTATAAAAGCTCCATTCCTATTTATGAAGAGTTTAAAATTGAAGAGCAAATAAAAGGAATGATGGAGCGAAGAGTTCCATTGCCAAGTGGTGGATATCTTTTTATTGAGCATACAGAAGCAATGACAGTAATAGATGTAAATAGTGGACGTTATGCAGCAAAGAAAGAACAAGAGTTAAATTCACTTAAAACGGATTTAGAATCGGCAAGGGAAATTGCTCGCCAACTAAGGCTTAGAGATATTGGTGGTCTTCTTGTCGTAGATTTTATTGATCTCGAAGAGGATAAGAACAGAAAGAAAATATTCGACGAGCTTAGAAAAGAATTTAAAAGAGACAGAGCAAAAATTGCTATGCTACCTATGACAGACTTTGGCATAATGCAAATTACTCGTCAGCGAATTCGTGAAAATATAATGCAATCAACCCATGAACTTTGTCATTGCTGTGATGGAACTGGATTGATGCAAAAGAAATCGAATATTATTAATGAAATTGACCAATGGCTAAAACGTTACAAAAATGATGGAAACAAACAAGCCCTTAGATTAATTGTTCATAATTCTTTAGGACTTAAATTGAGAATTGGATTTATATCAACAATCTTTAAATTACAGTTTAAGTATTTTATGAGAATTAAGCTTGAAGAAAAAAACGATGTAAATCCACAATCATTTAGATTTATTGATTCAAAAAATGAAAAAGAAATAACAAATGATTATTTGTAATATTTATTAAATTTAATTTTTCTTTTACTTTAAAGATGAGGAATGTATGAAGTTTTTTATAGATACAGCAAATGTTAGTCAAATTCGAGAAGCCGAAGCTATGGGAATTTTAGATGGTGTTACTACTAATCCATCTTTAATTGCGAAAGAGAATGGTGACTTTAAGGAAATACTCACAGAGATTACAAAAATTGTTGATGGTCCAATTAGTGGTGAAGTAGTTGCACTTGACTATAATGGGATGATGAAAGAAGCTGAAGAATTAGCTTCAATTCATGAAAATATTGTTGTAAAAATTCCTTTAATAAAAGAGGGAATTAAAGCTGTAAAATCTCTTACTAGTAAGGGTATTAAAACAAATGTAACACTTTGCTTTTCCCCTGCTCAAGCTATTCTTGCAGCTAAAGCTGGAGCTACATATATTTCTCCTTTTGTTGGAAGACTTGACGACATCAGTCATGTAGGTATGGATCTGGTAGAACAAATTGCACAGATTTATACAAACTATGGTTACGAAACAGAAATAATTGTTGCAAGTATTAGAAATCCATTACACATAATAGAAGCTGGTCTAATTGGGGCTGATATTGTAACAGTTCCATTTAATGTAATTGAACAATTATTCAAACATCCACTTACTGATATTGGAATAGAAAAATTCCTTGCAGATTGGAATAAAAAGAAATAATTAAATATGAAGAAAACAAAGCTAAATAATAAGCATGTAAATCTAGGTGCTAAGTTAGTTGAATATGCTGGCTATGAAATGCCCGTGCAATACTCCTCAATAATTGGAGAGCATAAAGCAATTAGAAATTCTGTTGGGGTTTTTGATGTCTCTCACATGGGAGAAGTTATTATTAAAGGTGAAAGAGCATTTGATTTTGTTCAACACATTTTAATTAATGATGTATCCAAGTTAAAGATTGGTCGAGTTCAGTATACTGCAATGTGTTACGAAGATGGTGGTATCGTTGATGATTTACTCCTTTACCAAATGGGGAAAAGTGAGTATATGCTTGTTATTAACGCGTCAAACATTGAGAAAGATCTTGAATGGATGAGAAAGAACAATACGTTTGGCGTTGAAATTATTGATGAAAGCGATGAATATTCGTTGTTGGCAATACAGGGTCCAAACTCTAGAAAAACTTTAGAAAAGATTTGTGAAGCAGCACTTGAGATGGAATACTATCATTTTGTTGTTACTGAATGTGCTGGTGTAGAAATAATAGTATCTCGTACCGGATATACTGGTGAACTTGGGTATGAGTTGTATTTTAAAAGCAGCATAGAGGATGCAGAAAAAATTTGGGATGCAATATTCAAAGCTGGAATAATGTATGAAATAGTTCCAGTGGGACTTGGAGCACGAGATACACTTAGGTTGGAAATGGGATTTTGCCTTTATGGTAATGACATTGATGAAACAACAAATCCAATTGAAGCTGGATTAGGATGGATTACTAAGGTTAAAAAAGGTGAATTTATAGGAAGGGATGCTATTCTTAAAATAAAAGAGAATGGTATAAAAAGAAAGTTAGTAGCTATAGTTACTGATTCCAGAGTTTTTCCTCGTCATGGATATGAAATTACAGAAAATGGAAATAGTATTGGAACTATTACTAGTGGAACCTTAAGTCCAATTCTTGGTAAACCAATTGCTATGGGATATGTTGACAAATATCATTCGGATATTGATTCTGTTGTGAACATTAAAATTAGAAACAAAGATGTTGAAGGACGAATAATTAAACTCCCTTTTGTTAGTCTATAAAAATTTATCAAATAATAATTAAAAAATATTTATCAAATGAACCGAGCATGAGAGAATATTCGCATTATAATAGAAGATTATAATTGCGAGTAACTTGTGGTAAAACCAAAGAATGATATACACATGAAAATTAACGTACTGCTATCACCAAATAATGTTGACGACCTATATTTTACCAGTAAAACTACTGTTGTAATTGACGTTTTAAGAGCAACTTCTGTAATTCTAAAAGCTCTTGATAGTGGAGCAAAGGAAATTATTCCAGTTGGTTCTATAGATTTTGCAATGAAAATATCAGTTAATTCTCACGGAGGACAGACTCTTCTCTGTGGTGAAAGAAACACAAAAATAATTGAAGGATTTGATTTAGGGAATTCTCCACTGGAATATACTGAAGAGAGAATTAGTGGAAAATCTATTATTCTATTTACTACTAATGGATCAAAGGCAATTGTTAAGGCTAAGTATTCTGATAAAGTATTTATAGCAAGTTTTAATAATTTATCAAAGATTGCCGAGCATTTAGTTAAACTCGGAAATGATGTTGAAATTATTTCATCAGGCGCAAATGGAATATTTTGTCTTGAAGATACAATTTGTGCTGGAGCTTTGGTTAAGAAAATGAAAGAAATGAAATCTGATATTGAGTTGACCGATGCTACAAATGCAAGCCTGGTTCTAAACGAAAAGTACGGTTCTGATATTAGCGAAATGATGAAAAATTGCCAGCATGGAATGTTACTTATGGAAAATGGATTTTCTGATGATATTGACTTTTGTTCTACGATAGATAATATTCCCAAAATTCCATATTTCACAGGGGGCGAAATAAAGCTTATAGAAGAAGAAAGTAAATCAAGTAAAAAAGCATAATTAGGTATTCCCTTATGGCAGTAAAACGAAAAACTACTCCAAAAAAAACCGTTAAAACTAATAGTGATTTTACTGTATCTATTGAACGAAAGAAAAAATTGCTTGGTGTTTTCTTAATAATCTTTGCTGTTCTTGCATTACTAAGTATTCTATCCTATTCACGTTATGATGTCTCTAATTTGTTTTTTGGTTTTACAGATTTGTTTAAAATTTTCTCTTCTGATCCTGAATTTGTCAATAGAGCTTCAAGTGTACATAATTGGTTAGGAATATTTGGGGCATATCTCTCTGATTTCTTTATCAATTCTACAATTGGATATTTTTCCGTGGTCTTTCCAGTAGTCCTTTTTATCTGGGGCTTAACGATTCTAAAAAGTGACAGCCTTAAACTCTCACTACATCTCTCTAATTTCCTATTAGCATTTGCAATTATTCTTGCAACTTTTTTTGGAATGCTTAGAGTAGAGCTTAATTTACTTCATGATTTTCTTGAGATATCTGGAAATGTTGGAGACTTTTTTGGTGGCGGAATTGGTAGACTGCTTGGTGGTTTAGGAAGTATTATAGTTTTAATTTCAATTCTTATTGTCTCTACTATAGTTGCATTTGATATTAAAGTTGAGAGAATACTTAGTCTTATTAAAGCAAATATGCAGGGTGCTCTTGAGAGCGAAAAACATGAAACAAAGATTACTATCACGAATGAGAAAGAAGAGAAAAATCTTGATAAACTTTTAACACTCACTAAGAAAGATAAAAAAACAAAATCTTCTCTTTTGAAAAGAAAAAAATCTAAGTCTGATGAACCTGAATCCATAACAGATACAGAAGAAGCAGAGCCAGAAGAAACAAAGATTACAATTATTCATAAGATGAAAAAAGAGGAACCAGAAAAAGTGGATCCTTCTCAAGAACCATTGGAACCTCAAATAAGTAAAGATACTATTGCAAAAAAGAGTGAAGTCGTAATTACAAATATTGCCGATGATGATGACGACTTACCTGAACCTTGGGAAGAGAAAATTAAATTTAAACCTCCAAGTATCACTTTGCTCGATATGCCTCAGGAAGAGGAACTTAAAATTTCTGAAACAGAGCTGAAACATAATGCAGAGTTACTTAAAGAGAAACTTCTATTATTTGATATAAAAATTGAAGATATTTCTGTTACCCCAGGTCCTGTTGTTACACAGTATGAAATAGTACCAGCTCCTGGAGTTAAAATAAGTAGAATTGTTAGTTTGGAGCATGATATAGCTTTAGCCCTTGCTGCACGTGGTATTCGTATCATTGCGCCGATTCCTGGTAAAAGCGCAATAGGTGTTGAGATTCCAAATGAGAAATCAACAATAGTTAGAGCACGTTCTGTAATATCGGGTCTTAAGGATTCTAAAGCGGCATTACCTATTGCTCTTGGTAAAACAATTATTGGTGATATTTACATCGCCGATTTAACAACAATGCCCCATCTTCTTGTAGCTGGTGCTACTGGAGCTGGTAAGAGTGTTGGTATTAATATGCTTATCACTAGTTTGTTGTACGCCAAACATCCATCTGATGTTAAGTTTGTAATTATTGATCCTAAGAAAATAGAGTTGTCATTTTATGGTAAGTTAAACAAACACTTCTTAGCAATCTCTCCAGACTTAGATGAAGAGATTATTACAATGCCTTCAAATGCTTTATTAGCACTTAAGGCTGTTGAATTTGATATGGAAAAACGCTACGATAAGCTTGCTAAAGCTGGAGTTCGTAATATTATTGATTACAACATAAAAGTTGAAAATCCAAAAACGCGTCCAACTGATACAGATAAAATTAAGCATTATAAATTGCCATACATCGTAGTAGTTATTGATGAGTTAGCAGATTTAATGATGACTTCAGGAAAAGAGGTTGAAGAACCTATTGCTCGTATTGCACAGTTAGCACGTGCAGTTGGAATTCATATGGTTGTAGCAACTCAACGCCCATCAGTGAATGTGATTACTGGTGTGATTAAAGCAAACTTTCCAGCAAGAATTGCATATCAAGTTGCAACAAAAGTTGATTCACGCACAATACTTGATATGAATGGTGCTGAACAGTTACTTGGAAGAGGAGATATGCTATTCCTTCCTGGCGGAATGCCTAAACCAGTTCGTATTCAGAATGCTTTTATTTCTACTGAAGAAGTTGAAAAAGTTACTAATGCTATTTATATACAAGATGGATATAAAAAACGATATTTTCTCCCTTCATTAATGGAGAAGAAA
The DNA here is from genome assembly GCA_965370315.1 of uncultured Melioribacteraceae bacterium. Classification (GTDB taxonomy): domain Bacteria; phylum Bacteroidota; class Ignavibacteria; order Ignavibacteriales; family Melioribacteraceae; genus 1-14-2-50-31-20. The sequence continues at coordinate 8,369 of CBDUTO010000047.1, read as the reverse complement.
AATGATGTTGATGCAAATTTCTTATCAGACCTTGACCCAATGTTTGAGGAAGCAGCGCATGTAATTATTAGACATCAACAAGGTTCTGTTTCATTGTTACAGCGCAAGTTGAAGTTAGGTTATTCACGTGCTGCAAGGATTGTTGATCAATTAGAGGAAGCGGGAGTAGTTGGTCCATCTGAAGGAAGTAAAGCACGTGAAGTTATTATTGAGAGCGAGGAACAATTCCAAACAATAATGAGGTCACTCTAAAATGATATTCCGAATTTTAATTTTACTCATTATTCCAATTACATTTTATGCACAAAGTGCCGAAGATATAATTAGTAAAGTGCAGAAAAAATTTGATCAGGTTGATGGGTTCGAAGCAAAATTTAGTCAAACTATATTCTCTGCCGGTAGTGCAGAGTCACTTCATTTTGATGGTGATTTTAAATATAAAAAGGGCAATAGTTTTGCAATTAACTTACCGGAGAGAAAAATACTTTCAGATGGAAAAACTATTTATAATTATGACAAAAAGAATAAAAAGCTAGTACTCTCATTGTATGAAGATGATGACAATCTTTTTTCTTTAGATGAAATTATTTATTCCTACCCTGAAAAATGTGATTTATCAATGGTAGAGAGTGAATCTGGGAAATACTATATCAAAGCAATTCCAAATGATCTAGAACTTAGTTTCAAAGAAGTTTACTTAACTATTAATAATAAATATCTTTTAAGTAAAGTTGAAATAGTTGATTTTAATAATATGAAATTTATCTTTGAACTTTTTTCAATTAGTCTAAATCAGAATCTTGATGACAAATTATTCCAATTCCTTCCAACAGATGAGGTAGAAGTAATTGACCTCCGCTAACACAAATAATAACAAATTAAAAAAATATTTTGGATATTCCCTGCCTGTTTTATTAATGGCTTTTTTCCTCTATTTAGCTTTTAAAGGTGTTGATTTTAATCAAGTATTATCTATCCTATCGCAGTTATCAATTGGATGGTTTGGTTTATTTATTATATCCTTTTTCACTTCCCATTTTATAAGAGCTTTACGTTGGAAGGTAATAATTAAATCAACAAAACCAGATGCATCAATTCTAAACTTATTTGGTGCTACCATGATTGGATACGGTGTTAATAGTGTTATCCCAAGACTTGGTGAGCTTTATCGTGGATTTTTTGCTGGTAAATGGGAGAGCATTTCGCGATCTGTTGTTCTGGGTACAATTGTTGTTGAGCGAATTATTGATATACTTGCCCTCGGAATTTCAGTGCTGGTAAGTGTTTTAATATATCAGGGTGATTTATTTAATGAATTGCTTTGGTTGAAATCAACAGTGGTTGTGGGCTTTATTGGAATCTTTTTAATTATAATAGTTCTAGTTTTATTAGTTCAATTGAAAGAAAAATTCTATTCTTTAATTATAAAGTTTGTTGGAAAAATATCTATTAGATTTGCCGAAAAATTAGCAGATGTTTTTAAAATGCTTATTGATGGCTTCTCAACTGTAAAGGGTATTAAAAATTATTTGCTGATTATTCTCTACTCTATTTTAATAATGATTAATTATGGTCTTTCAGCACAACTAGGTTTTTATGTGCTAAATCTTGAAAACTCATTTGAGGTTTCGTATAGTATGGCTTGGATTGTTATGACAATTAGTGCATTCGGAATAATCATTCCCACTCCAGGAGGTACAGGTACTTACCATTTTATCGCAATATCAGTTTTAGTTGGTTTATTCTTTTTTACAGAAGAAGCCGCATCGGCATACGCAATACTTACTCATACAGTATCTACAATAATATTTATAATATCGATGTTTCTATTTATGGGTTACATTAATAATAGAAGAGAAAAAATGGGATTACCTAAAGAAAATTTCTACAGTGTTATTAAAGGAGGAAAGACAGAATGACAAAAAAAATAATCTTAGCTTTTTTTGTTTTTGTTTCAATAAGCTCCATACAAGCTCAGGTTGATGTTGTTGGTGGAATGGGAATAAGTTTTGTTTACAATCCCTCACTAAATGATTACATCGAATACAATTGGGCTGATGAGGAAGTTCAACCATTTAGTTCAACTGCTGAGTTTTATGGGGAAGTGGACTATACAATATCTCCTAAATACCAAATAGGATTTGAGTATGTTTATGCTCTTTATGGTTATAGTTCATTTAAATATAATACTAACTATAAATTAGATTATTCTCATCACAAACCATCATTATTAGGGTATTATGTTATTAGTGGTAAAGGGTATAAATTTAAATTTGGTGGTGGAATTGGAATGAGAATGATTGATCTCTCAGAAAAAAAAATAATTACTGAAGAATATTCATCAACTGGGTTTGGTGTATTAGGCAGAATTCAAGGTCACACGGCATTAGGTGGAAATTTCTATGCTAATATTGGATCCACAATGCGATATGATGCTCCAGGCGAACCAGCAAATGGAGAGACTAAATTACACGATACACTTACAAACGAAGATGTGAATATTAACTCTTTTTCAGTGAGTGTTAATATTGGAATATCATATTTCTTTTAAGGAGAACAAATGACTTTTTTAGAAGCACTATTTCTTGGTATTATTCAAGGGCTTACAGAATTTTTACCAATTAGCAGTACTGGTCACCTTACCATTGCAGGGAAGTTAATGGGATTAATTTCAAATGAAAATCCAGAACATTGGACTTCGTTTATTGCTGTAATCCAACTCGGAACTTTACTTGCAATCATTATATATTTTTGGAAGGATCTTTGGGGAATATTTATTGATTTTTTAAACGATAATATTATTAAAAGAATTAATTTTTCTGAACAAAGTGAAAACTCTAAAATGGGGTGGCTAATAATATTAGGGTCAATTCCAGTCGCAGTTATTGGTCTCGGTTTCAAAGATGTAATTGAAGGAGCATTCACTAAAAACTTATATGTGATTGCTTCAAGTCTAATAGCACTAGGAATAGTATTAGCTTTAGCTGAAAGAGTTGGAAAGTTTAAACGTGATTTAACAGACATAACTTGGAAAGATACTTTAATTATTGGGTTTGCTCAATCACTTGCACTAATACCTGGGTCATCGCGTTCTGGAACAACAATTACTGCTGGAATATTTCTTGGACTAAAACGCGAAACTGCAGCACGATTTTCTTTCCTCTTAAGTGTACCTGCTATTTTGGGGAGTGGATTGCTGGAGTTTTATGGTTCACTAGAGTATATTCAGTTTGATGGTTTAGTTAATTTAGCAATTGCTACAATTGCTTCTGCAATTAGTGGTTATATTACTATTGCGTTCTTGCTCTCTTTTTTGAAAAAGAATTCAACAGTAGTTTTTGTCTATTATAGAATTGCAATTGGACTTGCAATATTTGCTCTAATTAGCGCAAGTGTAATTACTCCATAATGAATTTTTAAAACAAATTAAGAAAAGGATAAAATGAAAAAAATATTAGTATTAGTTCTCTCTATACTGTTGTTTAGCTGTAGCAGTGGAGATGTAAAAAAAATTGAACAGGAAAAGATAATAATAAAAAAGAAGGATAAAAAAGTGGAAGAATTATTGAATGTTTCAGAAAGCGAAATGCTTGTAGCAACTGTAAAAACAAATGTTGGTACATTTGAAATAGAATTATTTGCAAGAGAAGTTCCTAAAACAGTAGAAAATTTTGTTGGATTAGCAACAGATGGTAAATATAATGGAATTATTTTCCATAGAGTTATTGCTGACTTTATGTTGCAAGGTGGAGACCCTACTGGTACTGGACGTGGTGGAGAAAGTTATTGGGGTGGAAAATTTGATGATGAATTCCATGATTCTCTAAGACACACAAAACCTGGTATGTTATCAATGGCAAATGCTGGACCAAATACTAATGGAAGTCAATTTTTTGTTACTTTAGTTGCAACTCCTTGGTTAGATGGAAAGCACGCAATATTTGGTGAAGTTATTTCTGGAATGGATATAGTTGAAGCTATTGGTAAAACTAAAACTGGAATGATGGATAAACCCGTTGAAGATCTTGTGATGGAAACTGTAACTATAGAAAAAAGAGAAAAATAAAAATAGAGTTTGAAGAAGTCCTACTTTATTAGGAATGTTGTCAACTTAAGGAATTAAGAGTTTCTGGAGAAAAGATCACACTCCCAATCCCCTTTTGAGAGGGGGATAAGGAGTGGATTGATACTCCTCTTATCAGTTGCGATTAAAAAAGAAAAAAGGAAGAGAGTACTTGGTTAATAAATCAAAAATAGAATCAATATATAATCTGCCAAAATATTTGAATGATGATACATTGCTTCCAATATATTTTTTAATTGGTGAAGATAGTTTTACAATAAACAACGCAATAAAGGCAATTGAGAAAAAAATCACTCCATTAGTTGCCTCCGATTTTGATTTTGAATCACTAACTCTCGCAAAGGATAATTCAATTTCACAGTTTGTTGATTTAGCATATTCTTTCCCTTTTGGGGATAAAAAAAAGCTAATTGTTGCTAAAGGATTTAATGAATTAAAAGAAACTAAAACTTTTTCAAACTATGTAAAAGACCCAGCAGAATTTACAGTTTTGGTTGTAGCTCAGTATTCTAAAAAAGCTCCATTAAATCAAGAGCCATATAAATCTCTTTATGCGAATAAGTATATTTTTGAAGCTAGGGAATTAGAAGGCGCTGAACTTTCCGATTGGATGTTTAAAAAAGCTAAAACTGAAAAGATAAACTTATCGAGAGGAGCTGGAGAATTATTACTTGAAATGGTTGGAGAAAATAAAGGCATTTTGGAAATGCAACTTAGTAAAATTGCTACTTATGCCAAACAAGATGAAGAGATAACTCCAGAGATAATTCAAAAATTAGCTGAGATTACTAAAGAGTATTCAATCTTTGATTTGCAAAATGCAATAGGACGGGGTGATAAAGGAAAGGCAATTGACTATGCATTTAATCTACTAGGATCAAACACAGATATGGTAATGATTATTGCTATGTTAACTAGATTTATTACAACTCTCACCCGAGTTTTAGAATTAATGAGATTGCCTGATAGTGAAGGACAAAAAGAGTTTGGTAAAAGATATTATTATCTAAAAAAAACTCAATATATGTTAAAAGAACAACGTCTTGTGAATGCAGCTCGAGCACTACTTGAAGCAGATATTCGTCTTAAGTCAACAAGTATTGATGATAAAACTAATTTATCAATTTTAATTTCAGAAATTCTAAAATAGAGATTTAATAAATGTTTATTTTTGTCATACAAATGACAAACTTATTCTCATAATTTCTTATTTTGATTTTAAGTTCATTTTAATAATTAAATTTAAGGGTAAAAGATTCCCCCTTTTGGAAACATTTTTTTTAACAGTTGGTATAAATGACGTTGGATAAAAAATTAATATCATTATCGGATGAAGAATTAATAAAAGAGTTTCAAGATAACAACACTCTTGAGGCATATGAAATTCTTGTTAAGCGTTTTAAAGATCCTTTAATGAACTTTGTTTACAGATTTTTAGGTGACAGAGATATTACTACTGATATTGTTCAAGATACGATGATTAAGTTTTATCTAAAGAAGGATTCGTATCAGTCTATTGCTAAATTTTCAACATGGATTTATACGATTGCTGGTAACTTATCTAAGAATGAGTTAAAAAGAAGAAATAGACGTACAATATTATCAATATCAAATGATGATCCTGATGATTATACGTTACAGATTGAAGACAAAAAATTTGTTGCTCCAGATAGAGCTGCTGATAGCAGCATGAAAGCTGAGATAATACAGAAAGCTTTGTTGAAAGTTAAACCAATATATCGAGAAGTTGTAATTCTTAGAGATATTGAGGGAATGTCGTATGATGAAATTGCAGATATGACAGATCTCTCTATTGGAACTGTGAAATCGAGGATCAATAGGGGAAGAGCACATTTGCAAAAATTATTAAAACATATTTATTGAGAAGCGAAAGAGATGAATGAAGAAAAATTTACTGATGATAATGAGTTTAACGAACTCAAATACTTATTAAAAGAACTCCCAAAAGTAAATGCACCTGATAACTTTGAATTTAATCTGATGACTAAAATTCAGAATAAAAGTTTTGAGATAGAATCAGAAAAGAAAAAAAGTTGGCTTTCATGGTCATTAACACCTGCAATTGCATTCGCAGCTTCGGTCTTTCTTGTTTTCTTTGTTTTTACAGGAGAGGATGAGTCTACCGATAACCCATGGAATACACTCCCACGGCTAATGGAGGAGAATGTTACAGAGATAGAAACCCCAAGTAGTGATAGAGAACAATTAAATAAACCATCATCTAATAATGACATTTCAAAAAAAAGCAATTCCAATAATTTAGCAACATCTAGTAGTATTAAAAAAGATTTTCCATTTGAGGAAAAATCTTCTATAAATTTTGATGAATATTTACAATCAGATGCAAATCAGTCTGCTGATGCTGGTCAACAGTTAGCTGGCTCACAAAGCTCCAATGCTTCACATTTTGATGGTTTCTTTTTGAGACAAAGAAGAGATGCGCAAGAGAGAGATAGTATTAAAAAAGATAAAGATTCGTTGCAATACAAAGAGTCAACAGATACAAATAAATAAAATTTTCAAAATCTCCTCAAAAGTAATAAACATGTAATTTTGAGGAGTTAAGAAAGGTAAGCATCTGGTTTACGAACCCACTAAAAATAATTCTAAAATCTGCATTAACATAGAGATCTCTCAATCTGTATAAAATTATCTGAGCAACTTTTGAAAGAGTTACTGAATAATTTGATTGTTCAACTCTAGCCTTCAAATAAATCCAGCAAAATATATTTTTAATTAGTATCCCCACACATAAATAAATGGGTAAAAGTTTCGATAATATATTGAGTTAACACATAATATTATTTTCGAGAGGATTACTTGTAATGCAGACCACAAAAGCTCCATTGGGTAAAAAGGGTAATGAAAAGAAAAATGAAATATCCAGAATGGATAAGCATTTTAATTTCGAAAATTTGTATGATGAAAATGAAAATATATACAAGACCATTTTTCACAACACACCTCTAGGAATAATCCACTTTGATAAATCAGGCAAAGTAATTGACTGCAATAATAAGTTTTCTGAAATAATTGGAGTAAAAAGAGAAGGTTTGCTTACAATTAATTTGATTAAAGATTTGAATGAATACGATGAATAAAACAAATAAAATATGGATTGAGAAAAATTTCATTAAATACTTTTTAGTGACATTTGTACCCCTAATTTTAATAATGATATCAATTACATTGCTAATTGAAAATAATAGGGTGGATAAGGAATTAGTTTTAATTAAAAGTAGGGAAAATAGCGGCCTTGCAAATTATTCCAAACATATATCTACTCAGTTTGAAATGATATCAGCTGATTTAATGATTTTATCAGAAAGTAATTTGCTTCGCAAGTATATTAGGAAAAGTTCAAAACAGAATCGTACAAATGTTGAAGAGTTATTTTTCTCTTTTTCAAATAGAAAAAAAATATATGATCAAATAAGATTTTTTGATTTATCAGGAAAGGAAAAGATAAGAATTAATTTTAATAATGGAATACCTTCTATTGTACCCAATCATAAATTACAGAATAAGGGTGATAGATATTACTTTAAAAATAGCATCGCGCTTAGTAAGGGAAATATATTTATTTCTCAATTTGATTTAAATGTTGAAAATGGAAAAATAGAAGAACCAATAAAGCCTATGATAAGGTTTGGTATTCTAGTATATGATTCAGACAATAATAAGCAAGGTGTGGTTGTAGTAAATTATCTTGGAGAGAGGCTGCTAGATAACTTTCTTGATTTAGATTCAAATAGTGTCTCACAAACTATGTTGCTAAATAAAGAAGGATTTTGGTTGTATAACGCTGATAAAGAAAGTGAGTGGGGTTTTATGTATAAAACTAAGGTTCACAAAAACATACAATCAAAATTTGAGAAAGAATGGATTAAAATATCTAATAATGATAACGGTCAATATCAAAGTGAAAAAGGATTATTTTCTTTTTCAACAATATTTCCACTTGTAGAGCTAATCAATTTACAAAAAACTACCTCAGAAAATAAAACTAGAGATTACTATTGGAAGCTTATTTCATATTATTCTGATAAAGAATTAAATAATGAACTCTCAACAAGTGTAAATGCTATTCGAATAATTCAATTTTTAGTTTCACTACTATTCTTTGTTGGTTCAATAGTTCAATCTCGAGTTATGGTACTCCGCAAAGAAGCTGAAGAAAAAAAGGAAGAGATATTAAAAGATTTAATTAAAAAAGAGAAACTAATTGAGAATCACAACAAGTTTTTAAATTCTATTCTTGATT
>CBDUTO010000046.1:0-30359 GCA_965370315.1 uncultured Melioribacteraceae bacterium | reverse complement strand
TTGTAGTTCTAATATTGGGCATATTTATATACCCCCCTTTAATTTCACTTTGAATAAAGAAATATTTTAGAAATGATAAGTTCACTCCAACTACAGCATCTAAACCATAACCAGCTAGATGGAATTCATCATACCTTTCTTTATTTAACAAAGTAGTATTTGTTTTAGGATATAGTATTCCAACCCCAATACCTTCGGTGATACTTATCTTTATTTTATACAATTCATAAATTTCATCAAATCTTCTAAATGATATATTGGCATAATTCAATCCATCGGTATGTTCAAATTGGAGGAAATCATCAGTGAGCTTTATCTCATCATTCGAATATGCACCATCATAAATAGTTCCCGAATTATTAATTTCTCCATCTATTACTACTGTTTGGTCTTGCCGCATTACATATTTCATGTGATCTATACCAAATGAGATATTGTAATTATCGGTAATAAAATAACCTATCCTAAAATTATACTGAGGGATAGTAGCATTTGCGGGTAATAAATAAGTTTGCGCGTCAAAACTAGTTTGTCTATCATCAGCCACAACATCCTTTAAGGTGAAATTATAATCGCTACCACTAAAACTAATATTAGAATTACTAAACGATCCTCTATTCCAGCCCCAATAGAAATATACTTTTCCCTTGTTTCCTTTTGGCTCAACATCAGGTTTTTCCTGAGCAAATAGAGAAATAGTTGTTAAAAATAGAACAACAATTGTAAATGATAATTTCATGTTTTTCCAAAAAGATTAAATTAACTAGGTGCAAAATTACTTAAAATACTCAACACCAGCTTCAATAATTTCATCTCTTTGTTACTGTTCAATTCTTGTAATGTCGTTATCACATTGCTCCAAAAACCAATAGTTATTATAATGTATAAAGTACACAGTCATAAACATCAATTTTACTACTTTCATTTTCATATTATCTAGCAAGCTGAATTTATTTTGATTAGAATAACAAGAAAAGATATTAGTTTTCAACTAAAGTTTGCGAAAATTTATTTGCATAAAGATTCCGGCAATTTGTTTATAATAGTCATATACCCCAACCAAAGCAATACTTTTGGATTATGAAATTGTGGGAATCTATTCTTGTATGATTTAATAATAAGCAAAGCAAACCTTGGAGGTTTCTAAAAGCACAAGAGCCACACCTTAACTTTACTATTATTTATTTGCTGTAATTATTGTAAATAACTATTTTAACAATAAATAAAATATTTGTTTAACTACGTTTGGCAATTGAGGGCGAAACAGTTACAAAAATTCCCCTAATAATTAGTAATGCTATATGGCGTTGGGCAGTATAATTTTGTGGTTATAAGCTCTGTAAAATATTTTGAATTTAGTTCTTTAGCAATAAAATTATGACAGAAAACAAAGAAATTATTTACCCTAACATAAAACAAAGTTGGGGTATTGTTGGAATAGCGATACTTGCAATTTTCTTATTTGCTCCAGTTAAAGTATTACTACAAAACGCTACAGGAGAGGGTATATCTTTCTTCGTTTATTATATTTTAGCTCTTGGAACAACTTTTGTATTTGTTCATCTGATAAGGAAGAAAAAGACAGGGATTAGCCAATATAATTTTCATTTTAGTTCTGCTAAAATATTATTATTGGTTTCTTTTGCAACAATTACAATTCAAGTGGGAATAATTTCACCAATTATTAGTACAATACCTATGTCTGAATCTGTAAAAGATCTGTTTCTTAAATCATCAAATCAAGGTGGAGTATTTTTATTTATAACCGGTGTTATTGTAGCGCCTATTATTGAAGAATTGATTTTTAGAGGAATTATTCTAGATGGGCTATTGAAGAGATATTCACCAGTCAAATCTATAATTGTATCAAGTATACTTTTTGGAATAGTTCATTTAAATCCATGGCAGTTTATAGGTGCCGTATCTTTTGGTTTCTTTTCAGGATGGGTCTATTATAGAACCAATAATTTGACTTTGTCTATATTAATACACTTTGTGAATAATTTACTTGGCTCCATTTTAATGTATTTTATTGATGCAGAAAGAAGCATGAATGATTCAATACCAGAATTATATGGCGGATATACTAGTTATGTTTTAATTGCTATTGGTGCAATAATTGTTTCAATAGTTTGCATTTTCTTACTAAGAAAGGAACTTGAGAATATAAAAATTAAGAAATGGCATACATAAAACGCTTATAACTCAAGCATAAAAGCGACCGCAGCTGCGCTATAGGCATCTGCCGTTATACACAAACTAAAAGGTTGAGAGTTGAAAAAACACTTAGTATTCATACTTTTATTATTGATTGCATGTAGTGAAAGCAAATTGGACAAACTTGAGAGTCTATCACTTGAATATGCTACCGAAGGAAGAAGCGATAGTATAAAGACTGAAATATTAAGCTTAATCGTTGAGTGTGATTCATTATATAACTCTGACATTCAGTATCTCAAAATTAAGAGAGATGTCTATGTAAATTTTAATGACTATAAAACTGCTAGGATAATTGCTTCCCAAATCTCACGCAATAATCTTAGCCGGTATGATGAATTATTTAACAGGCTGCAAGATTTAATCATTGAAGGAAAGAGCGAGGGAGCAATAGAGCTTATTTCAAAACTTGAAGAAACAAATCAGTCGTTTTTTGAAATTTGGATACATGATTCTTACGCTATTATTTTTGCTACTGAAAATGATTCACTTATGGCTAATAATTACAAAATTCTCGAAGAGATTAGAAAATCGAATAACATTAATTTACTTGAATCAACAGCAGGATTAAATATTTGGGCAAATGTAATTAACACTTCAGAACCTGATGCTCAAGTTGATCTAGCATTATCCGGTGATTGGGGCAATAATATTCGTAATCCACGGTACCTATTTCTTGTCGCAAAACGTCTGTTAGAACATAAGGGGTATGAAAAACATGCTGATTCTCTTGTTAATCGTGCAATGACTAAATCGTATCAAGAATTAGAATTAATTTCCGAAAACCCTACAAATAAAGAGGAAATTTTTAAAAGAGCTCTATTGCGCTATTACATCTCATATGGTTCTTTTCTTAAATATCAAATGTCAAAGAAACTTAATAATTCAGCAGAATTATTAAATAATTTAGCCAAAATACAATTTGAATACTTAAAAACTGCCAGTGATTATAGTTCAGACCAAATAGATATCAAAGTTAAACACGCATATTTGTATGATGCCCACATTTTAAACGGTGAAGAAGAGTATAGAACAACTTACCTTGAGTTTCTGATGGAAAATAATCTTTTTGAAGAAGCCTTAAACGAAGCAATTCAAATAGTAATAAATGAACCTGCTAAGCTTAATAATGCTTTTGAAATAATACAACATGTTGAAGATAGTTACCCCGAACTAACAAGTAATAAATCATTTGAGAACTATCTGTCCAATAATTTTCATAACATGTTACCCAAAGCCATTGATTTTAATTTAGAGTCTTTAAATGAAGAATTAGTTTCACTTTCAAAGTATAGAGGTAAATGGATATTACTAGATTTTTGGGGTACATGGTGTAGACCATGTATTGAAGAATTACCAAAACTTGAGCAGTTTTACATTTCCTATTGTATTGAAGAAGACTCAAATATTAAAATGATAACTCTCGCACAAGATAAAGTTGAGGCAGTTAAAAAATATTTATCTAAACACAAATTCACTTTTCCAGTTGTAATGTCAAACAATAAAATAAAAAAGAATTTTAGAGTTATCGGATTCCCAACAAAAATACTAATTACTCCCAATGGCTATTATTTCAACATAGTTGATAGAGATAATTTTGAGGATATTGTAAAAGACTATATGAAGCTTCAAATATATCTATAGTGCTTTTATTCAAATTAGGTTTACCTTGTCAAACCACAGATTACAAATTACTTTAGTTTTTCTGACAATATTTATCATTATTCTGACAATAATATTAGTATTTAATGATAGTACTTTTAATAATATCAAAAATATATTTAGCAGTATTATTTGGTAACTAACCAGTTATTCCGGCTAAAGTCAATTAAAAGTTGATGATAAAAGCACTAATAGATTTGTAATGCAAACCTCCACGGCTACTCAAAACCTTGTTGTATTTTTAACTGTAACACAATCGTTAATAATTTGAGTAGCTGTTCGCTTTCTGCATCCCAAACCATACTTTTTGCTTTTAAATTTCCTTTCTTGTTTTTCAATAAGTGATAATAATAGTTCTTTCTATACAACTGTAGTCATAGGAAAATGATTAACTGGAAAGGTAAATGGTGAGTTTGAAATTACATCAGGAAGTGTGTCCGGTAAAATAATTTAAAACAATACTTTTTCATTGATAAGAGTGAACATTGAAAAATAGAATTTTATATAGTTCTTTGAAATAATGAATTAATCAAAAATACTGGCTGGCTTTATTCAGTCCATTTAGAATGATTTGATACATTTGATTTCCATTGCCGGATAAACAATCGATAGAGGCTTCAATAAAATCATTTGTTTCGCTTGAATTTTGCACAAGCGTGTTTTGATAATTGATATAATCATAACCATTATATGTTGCAATCATATCAAAAAATAGTCTTGTAATTCTACCATTTAATTCGGAAAAAGGGTGGAGAGCAATAAGCTCACACATATAATGTGCAACCATTTTTGCAAAGTCTGGTTTTGGTTTATCTGAAAAGTCTTTTAAGTAATTGTCCTTTTTAAGTTCATTAAAAATTTGAGTAGCTGTTTGCTCTAAAAATCGAACTTGGCAGAAAGTTGAAGAGCCTTTGGAAATCTTAACAGTTCTGAATTGTCCGGCAAAACTGTAACGTTCTTCAAATGTTTTTTTGTGCAACCATTTAAAATCATTTTCATCTAAGTTTGTATGTTCAGATAGGTTTTTATGAAAATACTCATAGCCTTTTAGAAGTAATTCTTGTTCTTTTCTTTCGAGTTTTGCAGTTTCTCTGATATCCAACTTATTAACTGGAATATTCGAGTTTTCATAATAAATGTAGTTTTTGTCTTGTGTGTATTTCGACATTAACTTTTCACTTTGGCTCGTTTTGAATTCTTTGAGGTTTTAAGTGGGATTTTATGACCCTCAATTTTTGAGGATATTTCAACAGTTTTAATTGCTTTTTTTATTGAAAATTTTGGTTTGTTCATTTTGTAAACTCATAGATTTTGTTTCTTTAATATAGCAAAATCTAATATAATAGCGTAATTTTAAAGTGCCTGACTGGATTATAAATTAAACTGAATTATTAATTTAAATCTCTATTGCAGTTGACTTTAGTCAACTGCAATAGAGATTCTACTTAAAATACTCAACACCAGCTTCAAACAATTTTATCTCCTTATTACCTGGAATATTTTGTCCTACAAATTTCCCAAGCCTTTCGCTGTGTCCCATCTTACCAAATACTCTTCCATCTGGAGATGTAATACCTTCAATTGCAAAATCGGAACTATTAGGATTAAAGAAAATATCCATTGTTGGCTTGCCATTAAAATCAACGTATTGTGTTGCAATTTGTCCAGTTGCTCGTAGTTTATTTAGCCATTCTTCGTTTGCAACAAATCTTCCTTCACCGTGTGATATTGGAACTGCTTGTACTGTGCCAACATCAACATTGTTTAGCCAAGGCGATAGATTTGAAACCGTTTTAGCATACACAATCTTTGAAACGTGGCGTCCAATTTTGTTAAATGTAAGTGTTGGAGTTGTTTCATCAATCTCTCTAATTTCACCGTATGGTACAAGCCCTAGTTTTACCAATGCTTGAAAGCCGTTGCAGATACCGAGCATCAATCCATCGCGGTTTTTTAACAAATCCATGACTGCATCTTTAATTTTAGGATTCCGGAATATTGCTGCAATAAATTTTCCACTCCCCTCTGGTTCATCACCAGCACTGAAACCCCCTGGAATAAAAACTATTTGTGATTGCTTAATACTCTCTACTAATTCGTTTATTGTTTGGTCAATCATTTGTGGTGTTAAATTTCTTACTGGAATTATTTCAGTTATTCCTCCAGCTTGCTCAAAAGCTTTTGCTGAATCGTATTCACTATTAGTACCAGGGAATGCTGGAATTAAAATTCTTGGTTTTACAATTTTATTTTTTGAAACAATTATGTTTTTATTCTCATATTTATAATCATCAAGTTCAATCTCTTTGCAGTCAATTTTTGTTGGAAAAATATCTTCGAGAGGTTCACTCCAAGTCTTTATTGCTTCTTCTAAAGCTATTTCTATCCCAGCAATTTTAATATTTTTTTCTTCTGTTGTTGTTCCAAGATTTTGGAAATTATTATTACTAAGTGAATTTGAAAAATCAACACCATCTTTAATCTCAATAACCAAGCCACCAAAATTAGATTTAAATAAATTTGATGTGTCAAATTCAGAATTGAAAGTAAATCCAATTTTATTTCCAAAAGACATTTTACTTATTGCTTCAGCTATTCCATTTCCTCTAACAGTGTGGATTGCATTTATTTTATTCGCTTTCACTAATTCCGTAATTATAGAATAATTAGATTTTAGCAAATCAAAATCTGGCAATAAATTTTCATCCATCTTAACAGGAACGAAAACAACTTTTGAGTTTGTAGACTTAAACTCAGGTGAAATAATATTTTTAAGGTTTGCAGTATCCACAGCAAACGAAACTAATGTTGGTGGAACATCCAAATCTTTAAATGAACCAGACATACTATCCTTACCACCAATAGCTGCGCGTTCAAATTGTGACTGCGCATAATAAGCCCCTAGCAAGGCTGACATTGGCTTTCCCCATCTTGTTGGATTATTTCCAAGTCGTTCAAAGTATTCTTGAAAACTAAACCACACCGATTTATAATTACCCCCTGCAGCAACTATTTTTGAAACTGATTCAACAACCGCATAAACGGCACCGTGATAAGGTGACCAACTTGAAAGATAAGGATCATATCCGTAACTCATAATTGTTCCAGTAGTTGTTTCCTCTTTTAATGTAGGAATTTTAGCTGTCATACTTTCAGTTGGAGTTAATTGATACTTCCCTCCGAACGGATAATTAACAGTAGCTGCTCCAACACAATTATCAAATCGTTCAACCAATCCCTTTTTACTTGCTACGTTTAAGTCTGCAAGCATCTTTAACCAATCAGATTTAATATCTGTACTCTCTGATTTATCAAAGTATTTATTGCTAGATGGTTCTGCAATTATCACATTGCTACTTTTAGTTGCACCATTGCTATCAAGAAATTCACGAGAAATATTAACAATTGTTTTTCCTCGCCAAGAAATTAGAACACGTTTTTCTTCTTTAATTTCTGCAACTGTTGATGCTTCCAAATTCTCTTTAGCTACAGCTTCTTTAAAGGCAACTTCATTCTCCTTTGTAATTACACAAGCCATTCGCTCTTGCGATTCTGAAATTGCAAGTTCAGTTCCATCTAGTCCATCATATTTTTTAGGAACCATATCAAGATTTATTTCTAATCCATCTGCAAGTTCTCCAACAGCAACAGAAACACCTCCTGCACCAAAATCATTACATCGTTTTATCATACGTGTAACTTCTGGATTTCGGAACAACCTCTGGATTTTTCTTTCTTCCGGCGCGTTTCCCTTTTGAACTTCTGCACCGCACGAAATAATTGAATCTTCTGTGTGAGCTTTGGATGAGCCAGTAGCACCGCCGCAGCCATCACGCCCTGTCTTACCGCCGAGTAAAACTACTACATCCCCCGGAGTTGGTTGTTCGCGAACAACATTATACTTTGGAGTTGCTGCAATCACAGCACCAATTTCCATCCTTTTTGCAACATAGCCAGGATGATAAATTTCATCCACAAGTCCAGTAGCTAAACCAATTTGATTTCCATAGGAACTATACCCATGCGCAGCTTCGGTTGTAATTTTTCTTTGAGGAAGTTTTCCTTCAATAGTTTCCGAAATTGGAACTCGTGGATCACCAGAGCCAGTAACACGCATAGCTTGATACACATACGCACGCCCCGAAAGTGGATCACGAATAGCACCACCAAGACAAGTAGCAGCACCACCAAATGGCTCAATCTCTGTTGGATGATTGTGAGTCTCGTTTTTAAACATCACAAGCCAATCCTCTTCCTCTCCAGCAACATCAACCTTTACTTCAATACTACAAGCATTTATCTCTTCCGATTCATCAAATCCAGCAAGCTTTCCTTCTTGCTTTAATTTTTTCATTGCTAGAGTTGCAATGTCCATAAAGTTTATATTTTTCTGGCTTAGTCTTTCACCATAGACTTCTTCTCTATCTTTAAGATATTGCTCGTAAGTCTCTTTAATCCTATTGGATATTGCTCCATCCTCAAATTCAACATCTGTAATTGTTGTTGAAAAAGTTGTGTGCCTACAATGATCTGACCAGTAAGTATCCAATATTTTCATTTCAGTTACAGTAGGATTTCTCTCTTCAGTATCACGGAAATAAGTTTGGCAAAACTTCAGATCATCCAAATCCATTGCCAAGCCCATACTATGCAAGAGATTGTTTAATGAATTTTCATCCATCGAAATAAATTCATCAATATCTATAATATCATCTGGAACAAATGTCTCATCAACAAGTGTAGTTGGTTTTTCAGCAATTGCTTCACGAGAATCTACTGGATTTATTATATAGTTCTTAATTTTCAAAAAATCAGAATCGGATATATTTCCAGTTAAAATAATAACTTTAGCATACTTAACGTTTGGTCTTTCACCATTATTTATTATTTGAATACATTGTGAAGTTGAGTCGGCACGTTGATCGTATTGTCCTGGCAAATATTCTATTGCAAATAATCTTTCATTTTCAGAAATACTAATAATTTCATCATAAACTAAATCTACAGGCGGCTCGGCAAAAATTGTTTTACGGGCCGTTGCATATGTTTGTTCAGTAATATTTTCAATATCATATCTATGTAAAATTCTTAGAGATTCAATTTCATAAATCATTAGGAGTTCTTTTAACTCTTTGGCTAAGGCCTGTGCCTCGATGTTAAAACCAACCTTTTTTTCAACAAATATTCTTCTGATATTCATTAATTCCTCATGTGTAATAGATATATTAGATTTATAATTACTGTTTTATAACAATTTATTCAGTTTTTAAAGTTACTCAATTCTTCAGAAATCTTTTTCTGAAATATGTTATTCATCCATTTTGTTTTCTTTAATTGTATTTTTGAACATCAATTAAAATTAAGTTTGGAAAATAAATACTCGACAATTAGGACTTCTATTTAAGAATTTGCAACATATCCAAAGATTACTAGCAGTATTTTCCAAATAAGTGATTGATTCACATTAAGAAGATAGCGAATTGAGAAAACGGATTAAATTATAAGATATGAACAATAATAGAACAAATATACCAGATTGGGTTCCAGAGAACGGAGGAAGCGAATTTGCTGTAAATATTAAAAGAGGGGTTGCTCCAATTATTAACTCTGAGATTAAAAATATTAGCAAGTATGAACCCTCTATTGATGAATATGTTGATGGTGTATTAAATTGCAACAGAACACTTTTGGCAAAAACCATAACTCTTATTGAAAGTAACTCTGAGAGGCATTTTAAGCATGCTAACAAGATAATTCAGAAGTTGCTACCTAATGCTGGCAATTCGATCCGTGTTGGAATTACGGGTGTTCCTGGGGCTGGAAAAAGCACGTTCATTGAAGCACTTGGTATGCACCTAATTGCTAAGGGGCATAAAGTTGCTGTTCTAACAGTTGACCCAAGTTCATCTATTACAAAAGGCAGTATTCTTGGTGATAAAACACGGATGGAGAAATTATCGAGAGAACCGAATTGTTTCATTCGTCCTTCTCCGGCTGGAACTACACTTGGAGGAGTTACAAGCAAAAGTAGAGAAACAATTACAATCTGCGAGGCTGCTGGATATGATGTTATTTTAATAGAAACCGTTGGAGTTGGGCAAAATGAGATTTCAGTTAGAGCGATGGTCGATTTCTTTTTACTCTTAATGATTCCAGGAGCTGGCGATGAACTTCAGGGAATTAAACGTGGAGTAGTTGAAATTGCAGATGCTCTATTGATAAACAAAGCTGATGGGGATAATAAAATTAGAGCTGATATTGCGAAAACTGAATACTCAACAGCATTACATTATCTGCAACCAAAAATTGAAGGATGGAGTACACCTGTAGAAACTTGCTCAGCCATCAATAGCAAGGGAATAGAGGAATTTTGGAATCAAGTTTTAGATTTTGCAACCCTTACAAAAAAATCTGGATATTTTGAAAGCAATAGAACCAAACAATCAAAACAATGGTTCTACTCACTAATAGAAGAAAAATTGAAATATAATTTCTTCAATGATAATCAGATTGCAGAATTACTTCCGAATTTTGAAAAAAACATAACAAATAACGAACTATTTATCCTTGAAGCAGTTGAAAAACTATTTGAAAATTATAAGAAATAGTAGTTTCAGCTCTTATTATTTTCCATTTATAAAACTTTTAGTTTAAAGTAAATTATTTTCTTAGTTTTATAAAAACAATTATACGATTTAATATTTTAGGGGCTATGAGAAAGCTATCATACTATATTTTGTTTTTATTTTTATTTATCACGTGCACCGAAGATAAGAAGAAGACTAATATTCCACGACCTCAAAAAGAAACTCCAGTAAATGATTCTTCTAGTGCAGATAAAAAAAATGAAGTTGATACTGCTTCAACTAGAGAGCCAGAACCAGAGCCAGTTAAAAATATTTTTGAAGAAAATGAACAACATACGACTTACAATGTAAAGTCTATATCAAATCTTTGGTCAATATATAAATCTGCAAAAACTTCTGCAACAAAGTATATCTCTGAAAATAATTTGGATTCAATCATTATCTATTTAAATATAGCTGCAGATGCTGCTTATGAATTAAGTAGAGAAGATATTGCAACTTGGCAACTAAATAATATTGGATTTTATTCAATAACTGAATTCAAAAAAAAGACCGATTATGATAGAAGAATGCAAAAACTAGCAACAATGCAAAATTTGAAAGAAAAAGGGCTTTATCTTGAAGAGACCAAATCTATTTTTTCAAGGAATTTCAAAATTTTATCCAACGCTGAAGAATATCTTTACAAAGCACAGATGCTAGATAGTGAGTTAGAAAAATCTGATAGAACTGAAATTATTGAGAGCAATATTCAATTTATCAACTGGGTTGGTGATTTTATATCCAATGGAAATAGAAATAAGTAGGACAAATAGATGAAGAATTCAAATTTCAAATTAATCCTTGTCTTAATTCTTATTCTAGTTTCTACATTATTTTTAGTTCAAAATACTCAAGTAGTAAACATTAATGTTATTTTCTGGACATATTCCATCTCTGTTTCTATTATCGTTGTTTCTATGTTAACTGTGGGTATTCTAATAGGATGGTTCTTTAGAAGTTATATTTCCTCTAAAAATAGAAAGGCTATAAAATTAGATAAAAACATAAAATAAATCAGTGCATCCACAACTCTCTATCTAAACTTCTATACTGAATTGCTTCACCGATATGTTTCGATAAAATATTCTCGCTTTTATCTATATCTGCAATTGTTCTACTAACATTTAATATTCTATCTTAAGCCGTGCGGATAAACCGAGCTTTGTCATTGCCATTTTAAGAAGCTCAGTTCCAGAAATATTTAATGTACAAAATAGAATGAAGGTTATTTTGTCGCACTTACTAATTGAATCTTAGAACATCAAAACAGTTTAACCATAATTTGAGTAAATACAATTAGCAGAACAAGTGCAAAAGGATAAACGGTTGCATAAGCAATTTTAGGAGCGTTGGAATCCGTAATTGAATCTACCGAACTTAGTGCGGGCGTTGAAGTCATACTACCAGTAAGCGCACCTATTAAAGTTAGGAAATTTATCTTATAAAGATAATACCCTACAAGGGTAGCTATTATCATAGGAATAAGAGTTATACAAATCCCGACTATAAATAGTTGATAACCGTTATCCTGAAGTGTAGCTATAATATTCTGCCCTGCATTTGTACCTACCGAAGTTAAGAAAAATATAAGACCGAGTTTTCTTAACAACTGGTTCGACTCTCCCGCAACGTTCCAAAGTATATTACCTGTTCGTCCTATCTTACTTAAAATAAGCGAACTGATTAAAACCCCGCCAGTTAATCCCAGTTTAAAGTTATAGGTTCCTATTGGAATAGTTATCATTCCAATTAATACTCCAATAATAATTCCGACAGAGATCGGGAAAAAATCAAGTTCAACTAAATGTTTTTTATTATCTCCAAATAAATCTGAGACCTGTTTAATGTCATCTTCTGAGCAGGCAATCATTATTTTATCACCATACTTTACTTTTGTAAAAGCAGTAGGAACAATGTCAATACCACTTCGCCTGATAGATGTTGCAGTTGCATTAAACTTTGTAAAAAGTGAAAGTTCTGCAAAAGATTGATTAACAACATTTTTTTTCGTCACCAAAATACTCTTCACTACAAACGTTTTACCGAGTGATATCTGTTTATCGGTTTTATCGCCAATCAGTATTTCAATTTTCTCCAAATCTTTTTCGGTACCAACTGCCTTAATTATATCCCCTTGATTAAGAATAGTACTGGCAGTTGGAGTAAAAGTAGCGTCGTTTTGAAAAACCCTAGAAACATTTGTACCTGTCATACTTCTTATATTAAGTTCACCAATAGTTTTTCCAAAAACATTAGGATTCTCTACTACGTAGTTTTTATTCATAAGCTTCGGGAAATCGGAAGTTATCTCTTCAGTGTACTTTGCTTCTTCTTTTGAGATATCAACCTTAAGAAATTTATCGATGACCTTAACAAAAAGAATTACACCAAGTACGCCGAAAGGATAAGAAATACCATAACCTATTGATGTTACGGTTGATTTTGTACTGTCTATTGCAGCGGCAAGACCAGGTGTACTTGTAAGAGCGCCTGTAAATATTCCCACAGCAAGATCTATAGGAATATCAAGCACTACCACAGCTCCAACTGTAAGAAGTGCGGCAGATCCAATAACTATAGACGTTAATACTATTAATTTTAGACCCTGTTTTTTAAATGAATCAAAAAAACCGGGACCGGCTTGAATCCCTACTGAATAAATAAAAAAGATAAGTCCTAGTTTCTGAATTATGCTGGGCATTTCTACGCCAAAATAACCAAAAATAAAAGCGACAAAAATCACTGCAGAAGTATCAAGTGAAATGCCTTTTACATTTATGTTCCCAATGGCAATTCCAAAAGCCACAATAACAAAAAAAGCTACAAAGGGTGTTAAAAAGATTTCCATTTACAACTCACATAAGTTATTAATTGATTCAATTGACTTAAATTCCCTTTACGTCAATTCATATTCTCGATCCAAGTTCTTATTTAAAATCGTATTTGTAAAAACAAAATTCTGTACTGTTAAATGCTCGTTAATTATTTCCCTTATACTTAACAAATCTTCTTTTTTAAGAATTTTATTCACAAAGGTTGTTCTAAATTCCCGTTTAACAGACGAATTCTTAATTATTTCTATTGACTCTGTTATTTTCTTGATGTCGACTTTAACCCCACAAATAGTTATATATTTTTCGAACGGAGCTTTTACATCCATTGCTATAGAATCGATCAAATTTGAGTCTATTATTTTCTTTAACATCTCAGGATTGGTTCCGTTTGTATCGAGCTTAACCTTAATTCCTAATTCTTTTATTTGATTAATAAACCCAGGCAAATCTTTATGAATGGTAGGTTCTCCCCCGCTTATAACTGCAGATTTTATCTTCCCCATTCTTGAATGCAAATAATTGAATATTTGTTCTTCGGGGATCTCGGACTCGTAACGTTCTGGCAATACCAAATGAGAATTATGACAGTAGACGCACCGCATATTACATCCTCGTGTAAAAACCACAGAACTCACCTCGCCTGGATAATCAATAAGCGAAACCTTTTTCAACCCTCCAATAATCATACCTTATACATCTCTCTCATTTCATATTCAGCTCGCTTCCCTTTATTCCATTGTTCAACGGGACGCAAGTAACCGACTACTCGCGAATATATTTCGCATTTTCTTTGGCAGTCAGGGCATATGGAATGTTCGCCGTCAAGGTAGCCACAAACAGGGCAAACGCTAAACGTAGGCGTTATTGAGAAGTAAGGCAGTCTGTAATTCTTCGCTATTGTTTTTATTAATTCTTTCAATGCAATATGATCATTCATTCTTTCACCAATATACAGATGCTGCACAGTACCGCCTGTATATTTGGATTGCAGTTCGTCCTGTAAATCGAGCATCTCGAATAAATCATCCGTATAATTAACCGGGAGCTGCGATGAATTTGTATAAAATGGAGAGTCATTTTCTTCATAAGTTGATTCGTTTGCGCATATAATTTGTGGATACATTTTTTTATCGAGTAAGGCTAGTCTGTATGATGTTCCCTCAGCTGGGGTTGCTTCAAGGTTATATATACTGCCTGTTTCTTTCTGGTAACCTACAAGTTTATCTCTCATAAAATTCATAACTCGGTTCGCGAATTCTTGTCCTTCCTCAGTAGCTACATTATCACCCAACAGGTTTATACAAGCTTCGTTCATGCCTACAAGACCAATTGTGGAGAAATGGTTTTTCCAATATTCGTCAAAACGTTCTTTAACATTTCTTAAATAAAATTTCATATATGGATAAAGGTCTTGTTCCATAAATCTTTCAATAACTTTTCGTTTTATTTCCAGACCCTCCTTTGCAAGGTTCATCAGTTTACCGAGGCGACTAAAGAATTCGTGTTCGTCTTTTGATAAAAAACCGAGTCTCGGAAGGTTAATTGTAACTACGCCTATAGAACCTGTGAGAGGAGAGGCTCCGAACAATCCGCCACCTCTTTTGTTAAGTTCTCGGTTATCTATTCTTAAACGGCAGCACATGCTTCTTGCATCTTCTGGTTTCATATCTGAATTAATATAGTTCGCAAAGTAAGGTATGCCATACTTAGCTGTAATCTCCCATAAAATATCTAGCATGGGATTATCCCAGTCAAAATCCTTCGATAAGTTGTAAGTAGGAATCGGGAAAGTAAATACACGCCCCTTAGCATCTCCTTCTTTCATTACTTCCAATAATGCTTTGTTAAAAGTGTCAACTTCATTTTGGAAACCAGCGTAAGTTTCGCTCATCATCTCGCCACCAATAATAACAGCTTTATCCGCGTAATAAGAAGGAATAGTTAAATCAAGGGTAATGTTTGTAAAAGGAGTTTGAAAACCTACGCGTGTAGGAATATTGACGTTAAACAAGAATTCCTGAATGGCCTGTTTTACTTCTTTATAAGAAAGATTGTCATAATGGATAAAAGGTGCCAACAAAGTATCGAAGTTTGAAAAAGCCTGAGCACCCGCAGCTTCGCCTTGAAGCGTATAAAAGAAATTTACTATTTGTCCCAGAGCGCTTCTGAAATGTTTTGCTGGTTTGGATTCAATTTTACCTACTGCACCGGTAAAACCGCTAAGTAATAAATCATATAAATCCCATCCCACGCAATATACACTCAACAGCCCAAGATCGTGGACGTGAAAATCTCCGTGTATGTGCGCTTCTTTGATAGCATCAGGATAAATTTTATTAAGCCAGTATATTTTACTTTGTTCCGAAGATAAATAGTTGTTCAATCCTTGTAGAGAATAGCTCATATTGCTGTTCTCATTTACTTGCCAGTCAGTTTTATTAAGGTAACTGTCTATAAAATCCACGTGCGATTTTAGCGAAAACTCACGCAGCTTTGCATGTTGATCTCTATAAATTATATAGGCCTTTGCGGTTCTCTTAAACGGAGAAGCAAGCAGCACTTCCTCAACGCAGTCCTGAATATTTTCTACAGTAGGCATCCCATTGCTGTTATATAACTGCTGTATAAGATTTATTGTTTTTATTGCAAGAGCTCTTACAACATCCTCATTAAATTCACCGGTAGAGTCTACCGCCTTTTTTATAGCATTAAAAATTTTTTGAATATCAAAAAAAACTGTCTCGCCGTTCCTTTTTTTTACTTCAGTAATTGTAGATATAACTTCTTTCATTTAGACTCCTTTTACAAGTTTCCGCTTTTATTTTGGTTTTGCTAATTCTTTCTTTAATTCCAGTAAACAGTTCCTACACAAACAATCGGGAAACCTGCCAGATATAAATCCTCTTTCCTCTCCCGACAAGATAACATCAAAATACTGGCATTTAGTAATATTGCCCGGTTTGCATTCAAACGGTTTGGAACAACGCTGGCAATATTTTATTTCGTGTAACGACATTATTCTTTCGAATTCGTCTTCCTCAACTATTTCTTGTTTGCCCTTACCAAATGGGCGGCTTTAACCATATTCTTTAGCGATGCCTCTGTTTCTTCCCATTTACGGGTTTTAAGTCCGCAATCGGGATTAACCCAAATATTACGAATTGGAAACAGAGTTGACACTTTCTCTAAAAGCTCTACCATTTCTTCTACTGAAGGTAGCCTCGGTGAATGAATATCGTAAACGCCCGGTCCTATTTCACTTGGGTATTTGAAATCAACAAAGGCATCGAGCAATTCCATTTGCGAACGTGATGTTTCTATCGTTATAACATCTGCATCCATTTCCGCAATTGATTCTATTATATCGTTAAACTCACAATAACACATATGCGTGTGAATTTGTGTTTCGTCTTTAGCGCAGGATGATGCAATGCGGAATGCCTTCACTGCCCAATTCAAGTACTCTTTCCAATCTGATTTTCCCAAAGGAAGTCCTTCTCGTAAAGCAGGTTCGTCAATTTGAATAATAACAATCCCGGCTTCTTCAAGAGCAGTAACTTCGTCACGTATGGCAAAAGCAATCTGCATAGCAGTATCTGAACGAGGTTGATCGTTGCGGACAAACGACCATTGCAAAATTGTGATAGGACCGGTAAGCATACCTTTAACAGGTCTGCTCGTTTGGGATTGTGCAAACGTACTCCAGCGGACGGTCATATCTTCGGGACGCTCTATATCTCCATATATAACAGGAGGCTTTACACATCTACTACCATAACTTTGCACCCACCCGTTTTTTGTAAATGCAAATCCATCCAACTGTTCACCAAAATATTCAACCATATCGTTACGTTCAAATTCGCCGTGAACCAAAACATCTATTCCTATTTCTTCCTGCCATCTAATTGTTTTCACAATTTCTTTTTCTATTTCTTTTTCATATTGAGCTTTTGATATTTCCCCTTTTTTTAACAAGGCTCTCAGTTTCCGTACTTCAGTTGTCTGAGGAAACGACCCTATAGTTGTAGTAGGAAGAAAGGGTAATTTGAGTTTTTTATGTTGTATTTTTTGTCTAACGGAAAAATTGCTGTTACGTTTACCGTCCTTTTCTGAAACGGTTTTAACTCTTTGTTTTATTTTTTCTTTATGAATTAAAGAAGAATTACCCCTCGAGTTAATAGATTTTTGATTCTCATAAATTAGAACTTTATCTCCGTCTACTATTTTATAAAGTTCATCAATCTCGTGTAATTTTTGTTTGGAAAAAGCCATCCAGTTTTTTATTTCTGAATTTAAGTTAGTTTCAAGATTAAGGTCGTAAGGAACGTGAAGTAAAGAGCATGAAGGTGAAATTAGAATTCTGTCCTTGCCTATTTTCTGTACAGCCTGATCTATTAGTGAAATAGATTTTGCATAATCGTTTTTCCATATATTTCTGCCATCTACAACTCCCAGCGATAGCAACATATCTTCTGGAATCAAATGCAAAATATTGGCTAATTGCTCTGGCGCTCTTACAATATCAATATGAAGAGCTTGCACAGGAAATGAAGCCGCAAGCTTAACGTTATCCCTTAGCCCCTCAAAATAGGAGGCAATCAGTATTTTTAATTTTGGAAATTTTTTATGTATTTCGTTATAACAATAACTAAAAGCTTTTTTTTCTTTCCATGAAAGATCCATAGAAAGAAACGGTTCGTCAAATTGAATCCATTCGGCACCGTTCTGTTCTAGCAGTTTCAATACTTCAAGATAAACAGGCAAAAGATTCTCTATTAAATCAATGCGGTTAAATCTGCCTTCTTTTTCCTTGCCCAAAAGCAGGTAAGAAACGGGTCCAATAACAACAGGCTTTGCGGGTTTACCAACTATTTTACTCGCTTCAATAAATTCATTAACAACCTTTGAAGAAGAAAATTGGAAAGTCTGATCCTTGTGAAATTCAGGAACTATATAATGGTAATTCGTATCGAACCATTTTGTCATTTCCATAGCTGTAATGTCGTGTTTGGAATCCTGATAACCTCTTGCCATTGAAAAATACAAATCTATTTCCGATTTTCTGAGTTCAGGAACCTGACGATAACGTTCGGGAATATTCCCGACCATAAACGAAGTGTCTAAAACCTGATCGTAATAGCTAAAATCGTTACAAGGGATTAGATCGATTCCGACCTCTTGTTGTAACTGCAAGTTACTATTGCGGATAAGATAACCGGCGTCAAACAGTTCCTCCTGAGATATTTTTTTAGCCCAATATTTTTCACAGGCTTTTTTTAATTCCCTTTCAGTCCCTATGCGGGGCATTCCAAGATTGTGTGTAAGCATACTCAATAACCTCATAATTGTTTTGTAAATAAAATTTATGGTTTTGGTATGCTTTCGAGAAAAAGTAAAAAAAATGAAGAGTGATATTGAAAGGCAATATGAACTAGTAATGCTCTTTCAATTCAGCTTCAGCTTCAACTCCCGAAAGCTTTACAGAAACACACTAGGCAGGTCTCCTGACTTTTCCAATTCATGTACGTCTTCCCATCTTGAATAATTAAGACAGTGACATTATGTACATAAATACATTCCGTTAATAACGGAATAGGAATTTACAGTTGCGGGTACAGTTCCGGTTTTACTTAAATTGTTACAAGTTCACCGGATTCCCTTTTCATTCTTTAAAGAAACCTAATGCTAAATAAATGTGACCAAACATAAATAAATTGGTTTATAAATACAATGTTTTTTATTGCAAAAAGATCAATCGCATTGCTACTTTTACATATTTATGAACAATTGTCCTATAATAAATAAAGCATCTTCAAAATTAATGCTCAGAAATCTTGTTTTATCAAACAAGACATAAGGTAATATTCAAATAGAGAACTCTACTAAAAGATTGGAACAAATCAGGTTTTAATTCAAGAAACAATTCCATAAAAGTATTAATGCATCCACAACTCTCTATCTAAACTTCTATACTGAATTGCTTCACCGATATGTTTCGATAAAATATTCTCGCTTTTATCTATATCTGCAATTGTTCTGCTAACTTTTAGAATTCTATCATATGCTCGCGCAGAGAGTCCTAATTTTGACATGGCAAGTTTTAAAAGTTCTGTTCCTGCCTTATCCAAAACGCAATAGAGTCTTATCTCATTAGTTCCCATATCTGCGTTACAATGAATCATATTAAAATGATTAAATCTCTCATATTGAATTTGTCTTGCATCAATAACTCTTTTTCTAATCACCTTAGATGCTTCGCTTCTCTCAGTAGAAGACAAATCTTTATACTTTACTGCTGGAACCTCTATGTGAATATCTATTCTATCTAATAATGGTCCCGAAATTTTTGCCATATATTTTTGAATCATTCCTGTGTTGCAAGTACAATCTTTTGTTGGATCTGTATAGTAACCACATGGGCATGGTTGCGTTGCCAACCTGGCAAATAACTCTCAATGCTAAAAAACCTTCAAAAACTCCTCAAAACCCCAAAACTCTTGGAGAACATATTAGGAAAAGGCGAATGGAATTAAACCTTTTGCAATCTGAAGTTGCTAAAATCATTGGAGTCACTAAATGCACTATTTATAATTGGGAAAATAATCTTTCTTCTCCAAGAATAATATTTTTACCAAATATCAATAAATTTTTTGAATATAATCCGTAAGCCATTTTTTGAGTGTAGTTTATTTTAGCCAATTAGTTTAGTAATAAAATTTTCATTAGAAAAAACAAATAGGATGATATAGAATATCTAATGTTTTAAAGTAGTGTTAGACAATTAAAAACTTTTGTTTAATGATTAAGTTCTTTGCTTGCTTTTAAATAGAAAACAGTCTATTTTAAAAATAATAGAATATATGTTATACTAAATTTTACAAATGAGGGTAAATAATTCTAAGACATATCTATTTCCCTCAAGATGCTATATAGATTTAAGCAAAACAATAATAGGTTATAGGGTAAAAATAAACGGAGAAAATTATGGAAACAAAATACTCTGTTGTAATGACAACATATTCTGATGAAGAAGTAGGGGAAAAAATCATTAATGCATTATTAGAAAAACAACTTGCTGCTTGTATTCAAGTACAATCTGTAAACAGCTACTTTTTTTGGGAAGGCAAGGTTAACAATGAAGCAGAATCATTGCTTTTTATTAAAACTAAACATTCATTATATAAAGATGTAGAAAGATGTATTAAAGATAATCATTCATATGATGTTCCGGAAATTATTGAGCTTCCGATAATTAATGGATTAAAAGCCTACTGCAACTGGATGGATGAAGTATGTCAACATTGATGATAAATATATTGGTTGGTTTGGGTAGTACGATTTTTGGTGTTCTCTTATCTTGGGTCGTTTCAATCATTATAGAAAGATATCGGTTTCGCCAAGAACTTAAAAACAACAATAATATTAATATAACTGGTGAAGATTGGTTCGCAGCTTGGCAGACTTCAGTAAATCAGATCGAAATAATTAACACAGAAAAATTGTCCTTAAAACAAAAAGGAATGACAGTAAAAATTTGTAATTTACACAAAGCTTTAGATAATCCTGAGGGTGGTTACCTTTGGGAGGGGCAATTAAGCTTTTTCCTAGGTAGAGACTGGCTGGGTTGGTATACTGCAAAGAAAGAGGAAAACAATACATCAAAGGGTATGATGTATTTTTGTTATGATTCCCCCAAAAAATTATTTATCGGGAAATGGATTGGCAGTGCTTATGATGGTCCATTAAACACTGGATTTGGTGTAATATCCAAAAACATAGAAACTTCAAAAAATGTTTTAAATAAACTTATCACTAAACATAAACACGATGTAATTATTTTAAAACAAGAACTATAGAGAGTTGAAAATTGAATAATTTAATTTATAGCCTATGTGAGCGTTGTAATTCTAAAATTCAAGCTCAAGTTATTATTAAAGACAACAACGTTTATTATAGAAAAAAATGTACGCACACCTCTATTTGTAGTCGATACAAGCCAATAACCACATTAATATCCACTGATGCCGATTACTATTTAACAAGCCTTAAAATTGGAAAGAAAAAGAAAAAACAAAAAACAAATATGTGCATAATTGAGCTTACAGACGATTGTAAATTTGAATGTACAACTTGCATTGCAAATTCAGCACCCGGTGGGAAAGAATATAAAACAGTTGAAGAAATATGTGAAATAGTATCTAAACTAGAACACATCCAAAATCGACCAGAGACAATTATGCTTAGCGGTGGCGAGCCAACAATACATCCAAATTTCTGGGAGATTCTTGATATTGCATATAAAAGTAGAATTGAACGTATTATCCTAATAACAAATGGGATTACTATTTCTGAAGATGAAAATTTTTCGAAAACATTAGCAAAATATAGCGACAAGGTTGAGGTTTACTTACAGTTTGATTCTTTGGAACCTACATCATTGGAGAATATTAGAGGATTTGATTTATCCAAAACAAGAATTAACGCACTCTCAAATTTGGAAAAAAACAAATTACCTACCACGCTTGTATGCGTGATAAAAAAGGGGATAAATGATTCTGAAGTCAATTCCATTATTGAATTTAGTCTATCTTATAAATGTGTCAAAGGCTTAACTCTTCAGCCAATAAAAATTACTGGTCGGCATAAAGATTTTACTAAAGAAATAAATGTTATTACCCTAAGTGAAATAAGGCGGAGGATTATTGAGGAAAGCAAACATTTTGACTTTGATTCTCTCATTCCTCATCCTGTAAACCCAGTAAACATTAGCATCGGATATTTACTAAAATCAAGGACCTCTATAAAAAATGTTACGAAAGAACTATTCTCATCTAATGGGACTAGTTTTCCAAATTCACAAAAACTTAGGACGTTGATGTATTTTACACCAAAAGTTGAACACGGCATCTACACCTATGATAATTTATTTAGATTAACAATCGTATCATATATGGACATATTTAATTACAATTATGATTTTCTGAAATTGTCTAATATTGGTTTTATAAATAGTTCACATAATATAATTTCATTAGATGAGTATTATTTGTTTGAATGCAATACCGTATAACCAAACATCAAAGCGACCGCCGGTAATATGAGTATTGTGTCCTAGTATTATATTTATAGCTTTATACCAATTTTTGTATTTTTTCTCAATTAACTATTTGAATTTCATAATTATAAAATTCAAGAAAACCAGCTTTACAAAAAATCTATTGCCTAAAACAAAATTGATGAATTATTTTTTAAGTCGTCGCATTGCCTTCAACAAAACACCAGCAACAACCTTTTCTTTTTGAAATTTTTCATCCTCAGATATATCATTGTATTCAACCTTAACACGATATCCTTTTACTATTTTTTCTTTTATCTCCTTTTTATCAATCACTTGATTTTGTAAATAACTAAAGAGTTGTTCGGGTTGAAAATATAATATCTTATTGTGATTAGAAGAATCAATTTCTTCTTCAATCAGTTTTTTTATCGAGTTCAAATGTTTCTTTTCATTAGAACAAACAACAACTATTTCATAACCACTAAATAAACATTTTTTAATGTTATGTAACTCTTGTTCTTTATTCGTTGTGACGGATATTTCTATAGCAATTTTTTCATTATTTCTTTCAAGCCCTACATCCACCCTACCTTTACCATCTTCAGTTGGTTGTTCAATTACAGCTTTGTATCCACTTTGTTCAGCCATTTTCTTAATCAATGTTTGTAGGTAACGATGATATGAGATGTTTTTTTTATCATCAGAATCATGGCTTGTTTTTTTTACTTTTGTTTTCTTAGAAATTTCATCCGCTCTTGTTGAAGTATCTTCGTATTCTGTCTTTATGGTTGGCTTAGAGACTACTGGTTCTTTATAGGAAACCCTCTCTTTAGAATCTGAAACATTGCCATATTTCTTTCTTGATAAATCAATAATTATTTCTTTCTTCTTCAATGCTATATCTTCATCAACTTCTAAAGGAAGATATGTTTTCAAATTAAAATCATACTCAGCTCGTTCAACACGGGCTATTGCTTCACCAATGCCTAAGTTCTGTAGGTCAATAGCTTCAAAATTTGTGAATCCATACTGAAATTTATTTGCATCAAAATCACCGAGACGAAAACATATTCGTGTATATGGATTGGACATAACAGAATTTGCGAGCGATGTATCTTTATCCCAGAGCTGTCTTAACTCTTGATGAGCAAGTACTAATCCAAAATTATATTTACGAGCTCCAGAAAGAATTGCATTCATGGATGGAGAAGTGAAATTTTGAAATTCGTCTAAGTATAGATAGAAAGGATTTCTTTCACTCTTTTGTAATGATTGTCTTTTCATTATTGCTTGCTGCAATTTTGAAATAAACAATGAACCTAAGAGATTAGCATTCTCATCACCGATTAAACCTTGAGCCAATTTAACAAGTAAAATTTTATTGTTATTTATAACGTAATCTAAATCAATTCCTTTTCTCTGAGTTATTATATTTCTAATAATCTTTGGGCGTAAAAACGTATCCAACCTTGTTAATATTGAGCTAAGTGCACCCCCCTTGATTAAATGATATTCATTTTCCCAAAAACTCTTTACAATTTCATCATGCACATTCTCTAAAAATTTCCTTCTAAATTCTTTATCAGCTAAAAATTTCCTCAAATCTAAAAGAGTTCCACCATTACGATTTTCTAATATAGCAGATATAGCGTTTCCTAGAATTGCAGTCATTTGATCACCCCAACTACTTGAGAAACGCTTAAAGATGGAAACTAAATCTGAGGATAATACATTTCTCTCAATGTCTGTTTTAGCTTCAAGTATATTCAATCCAATCGGATAATCCGTATCACTTGGGTCAAATAATACAACATCATCATATCTTGATTCTGGAATATACTTTAATACATTTTCAATTAATTCTCCGTGAGGATCAACTACACATACTCCTAAATTTTCAATAACATCTTGAATAATTAGATTTTGTAATAGTGTTGATTTGCCAGTACCAGTAGCACCTACAACATATGTATGTCGAAACCTTTGTTCATGATTTAATGTTACTTTTTGTTCTTTATCATTATGAAGATTTACTCCAAGAATAAATTTATTATTCAACGTGATATTGGGAGACTTTCTTGTTCTTCTTTTATTGCTTTTTAATTTTGATAAGTTGAATACGTTCATGGGGAAATGAACAAATCCCCTTAGTTCATCACTGTTTAGAATCATTCCACTTCTATGCGACTGCCTTAAAAATAGATCTTGAAGATGTGGTTTATCATCATAATAGTTGTTGGATAATGGAATTAGTTCATTACTTTGCGGTCGATTAAATAATTCAAAACAACGGTTCAATTGTTTTATTTTTCCTAATGTTTTTTGTTTTGATCTGCTACTTACTGCTAATCTTAAAACTACTGAAAATAATGGTTTTTGAGTTTTCTCTATTGCCAATGAAAGCATTTCTGGAGCATCCATAAAAAAACAACTTCCATCATAATTTTTAGTTGATGCTACAACATTTTCAGCCCAAGAATTTCTAACTGATTTAAATAACACTTGAAATACAACGACTTCATGAGAAGCTAAATTATTTAGTATGCTCATTATATTTACAAGAGGATCAATCTCAGATTTCTGAAGTGAAATTAGAGGTCTTATGAATTCTTCTGAAAGTCCAAATTCAACAATTAAATTGTTATCTTCGTTAATACCTATCTTGTTTAACAACCCATCATTTTCAGTAATATTAATATTAGGGAAATATATCATTAAGTGATTTATTAACTGCTCATAGTCTGGCTCAAAGCAACTAAACTGAATACTAATTGATTCTGAATTTGCTAATATTTCAAAAGCCAAAGGATAATTACATACTGAAGAACTTATAAGAAGTTGTTCGATTGGGTTTATATCATATTTATTACTATATGGAAGTTTAATCCCAATTTCTCTTATGTGGTCTTGGGAATTAAAAATATCGGGTTCGGATTCTTCCAAAGCTTTAAGATATATTGAGGTATAATCAACAGTCTCTTCTTTCGTTTCATTATTTTTAAATAATCGTTCAAGAAATGCACTGATGACTGTATGTTTCCGTCCATCATCAATATAATCATTTTCCGATTCTGGAATACGAATGAAAGGAACAAAGGGTGGTTCAATATCAACTACTGAATCCCACATCTTCCACCCTCTACCCCTCAACTCCCATAAGTAAAATTGGGAGGTAAGCCGTTCTATTTTGGATAAATTATTCATCAAATATCCTTAATGAAATAATTAGATGAAATTATTATTGATAATAGGTTTCTTATCTTCTTCAGACAATAATCTTAAACCCTTTTCCTCATTAATTTGATCAATTACTTTTGTAATAGAGGAATGAACAAATTGTTGAAACATATTAAATGTATCTGCTTGGTACATTGTTTTGCCTTTAAACGCTCGTATAAGTAGAGCACCCAATAGAGGAATTTTTAAAAGAAGATTTTCAATAAATCCTGGAGGCGAAGTAAACCACCATGAAATAAAAAAACTGTCTCCATATGGAGCCGCACAAATATCAAACATGTATCCTTTTCTTTTTACACGCAGATACACACGCTTTGCTGAACCAAGTCCACCTTCACTGAATTTCACAAGTTGGGTTTTGATTGCAGAACCTCCTCTAGCTAGAATTTCAGATTCTACTGACTTGTAGAACTTTTCGGATGAATATTTTAGTCCATCGATCATTTTGAACCAATTTGAAATAACTGCTCTTACATCATTTTCCATGTTTTCTCCTCTATATTAAAAATGAAGAATCATTGAAATCTAAAAAGAATTCAATGATTCACACTTATTTTACATTTGTGTTCTTAACGGCTATCTCCATCATTATCAAATAGCCCATAGTAATCTTTGAGCCTTTACATATGTACTTCAGATGAAACAAAAACTTGTTTCTTCAGCATTGTTCTCGGTTCTATTATTAAAGGAGTGTTGTTACGATGTTCATACCCCCATTTATATCCTCTTTCATATATTTCGTGTATTACATCTAAACTATTCGTCCGTGAACGAATTAAACCTGGAATAAAAGTTCCTTTTTTCCCATCTTGAACTCCAAGATCATACGCTTTCTCATTCCATGTTTTTACATTTGCCATTACGACCTCCAAATTTGTGTTGATATCTTTACTCATTTTTTAATTATTGGAAGTCCTAGCAAAAGAAGTTGATATTATTTTCTGGTGGTGTATACTAACTAGATACTGATTAGTGTTGGTATACACGTCCTTCGATTGCAAGGACTATGGGCTATAAAGAATGATCTTATTCTTTATAGCCTTTTTTTCGTTGGTTTTATCCATTTGCACCTCCATAATTATTTAAAAAGATTGCTAAACTAAATTTCATTTGCAACATTAAATTTGCAACATTAAATTCACTTAACAAATAATTAATTTTAACGCTGTTATAAGTTTTACCCACCAACCAAGCATAAGTCGGTGTCAAATTCTATCCAATAGGGAGTAATGTAATCATATTTCTACCAGATGAGATTGGCCCATTCTCTTTCTTTTTTTGTCTTTTTTTCATTCTTTCTTTAGAAAGTATGAATAAACATTAACTTTGTCAAGCAATTTATTAAAAATTATCTTAAATTCTTTTTAGTACATGTGGTTTTATTAATTATGTTAGTAGAATTTTATAAGGGATAAACTCAGCATGCCAATTGAAGTAAAACAAATAAGAAGTGAGGGCAATCATGGAAGAATCAGTAAACACAATTATTGTTTTCTTAGTCACTATTATTATTATAATTGTACTTTTAGTTTTTTATTCTAAATCCATTAAATATCTCAATGGACTTATGAAAAACACACGGAAGAAAACCAAGTATTAATATACTCTTAGCCTATTCATTTTATTTGATGTACAATATTTATTATTTGATTAATATCTCTATTTAGTATTTCAAAACCATTGGTAATAGGGAATGATATTAGTTGTTCTAAAATGTCCTCTCTAGTCCGCCTTGTTGGACTCGAACAATTCAATTGTTGACTCCATAAACATCAAATTATATTAATTGATTTAATTACTTAGGTGAGGTATAAATCACTATTATTAGATTAATTAATACTTATTATATGAAAAAGAGAAAAGGAAAAGTTAATATATATGATTATTACAGACAATCATTGAACAAACCAGAATTAACAAATAAAGAAATTGATGGAATGCGTAAAAATGTTCAATTAGTTGTTCAGGCTATATGTGAGCATGTTTGGGGCAAAGAGTTTTATTAAGAACTTTATTAGTCAGGCAATACTACCCTACTTACTTCTGGGCGAATGAAACAATAGAATATTTACATGATATCTATTAGTTTCAATGTCTAAAAAGATAAGTGATAAAAAGAAAGAAGAAATAAGATTAGCAGCTGAAAAGTTAGCTCGTTTGTTCTGGCGACAAATTCAATACGAGCATAAAAAAAGTCAGCAACTAAAAATATTAATTGCCCGAGAAAACAAAAATGATATGAATTGAATTAAAGATCTTAATTATTAGAATCAGAAAAAACGGAAGTTTTCTAAAATCAATAATCCTCTTGAAAACAAAAGTTATATTTATCCACAAAGATAACTCTACCTCTCTTATTTACTTAACTGACATACAATAGACTGTGTATATAGAAACAAGAAAGAATGTGATAAAAAAAAACAAATACGATAATTTTATTTTAATTTTTTTTAATAGATTTAATTAAGCTACATTTTTCTCTAAGTGTAGCCATGTGTTTACGGTTGTTTAGTAATGATATAATACTTAACGAGCTCGGGAGCAAGTTGGGCTCTATTATAACTTCTTTATCGTGTATTAAAGTCCTCATTGTTAAAGAAGGAATAGCCTTGATAATTTTCCTGTCTTGCATTAGAAACTTATCCCAAAATAAACCTAGGTATTGCCGTTTCAGTTCATATGGAGCATTTTTATATGAATTATATATATCTTTGGTAATACTTAGAAACTCTTGAATAACACATGTATCAAATTCCGTTTGATTATCAAATTCGAAAAGTGCTTTTTGAATACTGTGAAGTTCAGTTTTGAATTTTTCTTTTATACGAACGAAATCATCATCAGATATTATTCCATTAAGAAGTTTTTCCTCAGCTTTATCTCTTTTGTTTTCAATGGCATTCTTTTGGTTTTGCAAAACTTGTTTATGAATAACAATATCTTCTTTTTGACTGGAGTATATATTCTTTAATTGGGCGGTCATTATATCAATGAATTCTTTGTCTAGTACTACACTATTGAATTGATCTTCAATTTCCTTTTCTATTTTATTTTTTTCTATATTCTGCCCTTTATTATTA
Organism: uncultured Melioribacteraceae bacterium; assembly: GCA_965370315.1. Classification (GTDB taxonomy): domain Bacteria; phylum Bacteroidota; class Ignavibacteria; order Ignavibacteriales; family Melioribacteraceae; genus 1-14-2-50-31-20. Next base: position 1,642 of record CBDUTO010000046.1, on the reverse strand, counting down.
TGTCTGTCCCTTGTTGAGCAATGATAATACTCTTTCTTTTTACGTGGGTGTTTTTCTGCTGTATATCTCCTATTACAGATATTACAAAAAACAAAACCCCTAAGTAAGAAGGAATGTTTTCTTTTTCTGCAAGCGTGTAAGTTATGAGAGTCCATTATTGCAAGAACTTGTTCATGTTCTGCTATTGTAATCATGGATTCATGTTTTCCAATCTTATTTTGTTTATTCCATCTCATAATCCCCGCATAGAATGGGTTTTTTAAGATACTAGTCATAACACTGTGTGGCACTTTTTTATCATTCTTTGAGCGTAACCCTTGTTCATAGAGTATTTCATTTATGGCATATATTGAGAAGTTGTCAGTTAGATAAAGTTTGAAGCCTTCTTTTAATATATACCACTTTTTCAAATCATTCTTAATAATATTTCTAGATCGCTCGTTTCCAGTTTCAATAGTTGCGTTTATATACCCCAACGGAGCCCACCCTGGATACCAACCTTGATTAAATTTTTCTTGCATTCCTTTCTTTGTTTTCCTGCTGTTAATATCAGATTGGAATTGATTTATACTTGCAAGAATTGTATCAACCATTAATCCCTCTGGACTATCATCAAGCATTGGTTGAGCCACAGAAATTATTTTCACCTCTGCCTTTTTTAAGAGTGCTTTAATGGTTAAATGATCTTTGGTATTTCTTGCTAATCTATCCGTCTCTTGAATAATTAGTGCATTAATAGAATTGTTTTTTTGACACAAAGCCAGAACATCTTGCAGAGCTGGTCTGTTTAGTGTTGTTCCACTTTTTCCTTCGTCACGAAACACACCAAGAACTTTGAAGTTATTTCTTTTTGAAAATTCAATACAATATTTCTCTTGTGCATCTAATGAATAACCTTTTTGTACTTGCTCATCAGATGATACACGACAATAAACTAAAGCGTTTTGCATAATTCGGTGAGAAAAAAATTAAACTAATGAATAATCAAACTGATATTTTGATTATTCTGAGGATTGATAATCTTGGGTTTAAAAAATAACAGGGAAATCAAAGTTTGTAAAGGCTTAAATTTCCCCTATTGGTCAATTGTTTCTTTTCTGTTTTGAGCTACTTATAATTCATTTAGAAACCCTCTTTATCACTGAACTAAATCTAAATTAATCATCATTACTGGTAGGAACCCTATAACTTCCAAATTAATTTAAATCACTAATTGTTATTAACCAAACATTTTTATTTCTATTTTAGAAATGTTTTATGTGGACTTAATATCTAATCGATAATACTATTAGAATAATAGAAAAAATCCTTTTCTCCTTTTCGACAAATTGACCTCTCTTATTTCCAAGCCAGTATTCTATTATTCTAAACTCATGAATAGTATTGATCCCAAAAACATTCCCAATCTTTTACGAAAATCTAGACGAGAGAGAGGATTAAAACAGAAAGAAGTAGCCAAAATATTAGGATTAAAAAGTACTAGTAGAATTTCAAAATGGGAACATGGTTATTGTACTCCTAGTTTAAAAAATGTTCTAAAGTTATCAATTCTTTACCGTGTCATGGTATATGGTTTATTTATCGACTTGGTTCAAAAACTAAAAAAAGACTTCAACATTGTTATGTGGGATGTTTTAAGTAT
>CBDUTO010000045.1:0-30527 GCA_965370315.1 uncultured Melioribacteraceae bacterium | reverse complement strand
TTATTTATGAATCTTTTTGAATATATAGAGTCAACCTATTGCAGGACGCTGCAAATGGCAACTCCTGAACAGATAATAAAAGAGATTTTAAGTAATGCTATACTGCTTCGCATTGGTAAACAGTCAATTGTAATTATTAAGCAGCGTACAGCAAAAGGGATTTTCCTTGAGGGAAGTACTCCAGGTTCCGATCAGTATTCTGATAAACCTTTTGCAATGCCAGCTGGTGCTTTGAAGAAGAAAGACTTGTTTATGAAAATTAAGAATGGCGAAGTTGGGGACGATGCTCAGTTCTTTACAACTAAAGCTGGTAAACTTTGGGTTGCAATTAAACATGGCTACAAGTGGGTTCGTGAACAAAGCAGAAAACAGAGTAGCAATGTTGACCTACGCTGGACTGGTGGTTTGATGCGGAGCCTTGCTGTAAATGTAAATGTTGACAAAGGTATTATTGCAATTTATCACAGAGATAAACGAACACAGCAACTTGCAGAATGGCACAATATTAAAGGTGCTGGTAAAGGTAAAGTGATTAGAAAGTATTTAGGATTAAGTGAAGAAGAGTTACAGAAACTTGTGGCTAATTTTTAGGAGGATAAAATGAGCAATTGCAAACATGATTTCGAAGTTATGGATATTGTATATTCTAGAAAAGAAAATGGTAGATACAATTATGCGTACAGAAGAGTAACAACATATTATTGCACTAAATGTCTAGAAGAAGAGTCTAGAGAAAATACGAATCATCTCAAGAAAAACCAGATTGGTACAAGGGATAATGAAAGTTTACACACATCCAAATATTGTAATGCCAGCTGGTACTATTGTAGTTAAGTTTTACGACTTTGCTGATAGTGGCACTGAGGCTTTGCCAGCTTGTATAAAAGAGATTGGTGATGTTGAAGAAGGATTTGAAATTAACTTTGGAGATTACTATTCTCCAGAGTGCAGTTTTCTACTGCACAATAATTCTTCAGATACAATTTATGACATACTTGTTAATAATGATTTGTTTGTATCGGTAGTTATAGATAATAGTGATCTATACTTTTATGGCTATGTTGATAAGCAGTCGATTGAACCGAGTGAAAACTATAAGAATGAAATTAGCTTTGAGGCTGTTCATGCTTTTGCGTCTTTATCCAATTACAAAATAGAAGATTTTGAAACTGATATACTATCAATTGCTGATGGTCCCGTAGGTTACGATAGGGTGAGAGCCTATTTAAGATTTATTGCAAAGCATTGCAAATTAAAGAACTTTATAGCCGATGACATTGTGTTTAATCTTTCACGTTTATATTTGTGGTGGAACTCTCCAAATTATATTGAGTTTAACATTGATGATGTGTTAATAAATAAGGACTGCTGGCGACAAACTATAATAACAAATAGATATGAGAAGATTTTCACTAATGCCTTTGAAATATTGAATGCTCTCAAAAATGATTTCTTCTTTTATCCTTCAGTAATATATGACGGTTCTGATTTTAAGCTAAAGATTATTGAGAAAGATTTTTATGGAAGCAACTGGATTACATTACCAATTGTAAAATCGGAAAGTGAAGATTTAAGTTTTGCAAATAAAAGTTTGTTGGTTGATGCAAAGGATAGACCTGATGAAATAGCAAGTACTGATATTAAGTTTGAAGCTGAAGATGCAACTTTGTATGATGCCTCTGAAATATCAGTCCAGCATATACATACCAACGTTGCTGATGCAGCAACTCACAATGTATTTATCTATATACCTGATAGTGTTTCAGCTGATAATTATGCTGTGCCAGTCGAACTAGTTTCATATCACAATGGTGCTTCGTATCAAAGCAAAACTTCATTTCACGAAGCAATGTTTGAAACAATTAAGACTATGCATTTTAATTATGAGAAAGGGTTAGTTCTTAAACTGCATGGATTAAAGGGAACAATAAGTTCAACATCCAAGATTGAATACCTCTCTCCTGGATATCGATTTATTAAGAATGGTAAGGATCACTACATCCACACAATCAGTAGAAGTTTAATGAGAAATGAAACTACTGCTAAGTGTTTGGTGCAGGGTTAGGAATAGCACGCTGATTGAGCGGATTTAGCTGATTTGCACGGATTAAATTTATAAATAAATATGGAGATACCACAATGCTAACAGAAAGAGAAGAAATTGAAAAAGGAATAGAATTAGCACGTTTCCTTAATGGGCTCACTATCCGTGAGGCTCATAGAGTAATAGATTGTTGCACAGGAATAATTAACGAAACACATATTGTTAATGCTGAAAGCAAATTGTTTAACGATGTTTGCGAAGAATCTCTGTTTCCTTCTGGTTCACTAAGCGAATAGCTTCGTCAATAAAATCACTGGTTGAGCTTTTGCCCGCTTTTAGTTGATTTGCCAATACTATGGTTTGGGTTGCTAATACTTTGCGTAGTAGAGATTCGATGTTGTTTTCCATTGTGTGGGTTCCTTTTATGTGTTGGTTATTCTTCAAACATTTTGTTACGCATTACCATTGTGTTTTCTGCAATGGATGCTATTGAATTTTAACAAAGCTATCACGGTCTCGGCTATAATGGAAAACAGTTAACTTGGCTTTGTATTCTTCTAAAGTAATTTCAAAATTACTTAATTGGTTTTGAAGTTTAAGGCTACTAATTACAAATACTATTTCGGGTTTTTGGTTTAGAAAACCATCACTGCTAAAATCTTTGGTGCCATAAGTGATAGCAACGCCGATATTCTTGAATGTATTTCCAGTTGCTCTATAGCAATCTTCTAATGCATTTACTAAGTATTCATCAATGAACTTTTCCCTTCTTGCTTTTTCATCAAGCCTTAAGGTATTGCAAATTTGAGCGGAAACTACACTTGAAATAACTAATACAGGCTCTTGCTTAAATTGAATAAAACGGCAAGGTGGGTCGTTTTTATCGCGAAGAAACATTGCTGTTTCATTGCCTATTAGAAGTAAACCCTCGCTAAATATTTTCAAAACTACTAATTGGTGCTTTTCTAATAGTTCGTATTCAGCAACTAAGTTTGGTTTTAATGTGTCTGGATTTGTGTCGTAAATATAGTCGTAAAACTCAACCAACTCTTTTTTTGCTGTATGTGGTTTGTTCTCTTCATCTTCATATTCAAAGGTTAAACGCCAAGATAGTACTTGAATGGATAAATCTTTTAAGAACTCTTTTGGCTTTGTTAATTGGTTTTGTGCAAATTGTGTGGTTGTAAAAATAAATATGAAAATAATTGTGATTATGGTTTTCATAATGCCCTCCGTTTAATTGCAAAGCCACTTATACGAATAGCATTGTAATGTGATGCTGAATATTTAGCAAGTATAAATTTGTACTCGAAGTTCATTGTTGCATCTGCACCCATTATTTTGGCTTTGTCGTAGAATTGTTTAATTACTTCTTGAAGTTCTAAATCTTTTATATAGTAGGCAGTAGTTCCAATTTTAACTTTTCGATAACCATCTGTATTATTTGTTTTATAAATAATATTGCCATCTTTTTCAATCATTGTTAGTTTGTCGAGATCTATTAATATCTCTGGATGAGCTTCAAGTGCAATTAAACCAATTGATTCATACTCTCCATTATACTTTTCTGGTGTAAACAGAAAGCCCTTTTGTGTGTATTCGGAAAAGTCAACAATGTATTCTAATGTGTAGCTTTTTTGAGGTTGTAATACTGAGCAACTTATTGAAATAAGTGCTAAAGCCATTAGTAGTATAAATGTTATTTGCTTCAAAATGCCCTCCGTTTTGTTGTTATTTGTTGTGTAGTTTAATTGCCTTTTCTATTGCATCTTTTGCAAATATCATGTATTGGTTATCGTCGAATAATTTATTGAAGTCTTTTTCGTCTTTAATACCAAGGATTTTTAGCTGTTCCATAATATTATCCAGCTTTTGCTGGAGTTGATTTGTTTTGCCTGTAAGTATCCAATCCGTTGTTTTATTTGTCATTTGACAAATCTTAAATAATTGCTCATGACCAGGCGTACTGCGACCTTTTTCCCAATTTGCTACATTATTTTTGCCAGCAACACCAACTTTTAAGGCAAATGCCAATTGTGTAAGCCCTAATTCTTTTCTCAAAAACTTTATTCTTGAACCAATTTCAACGTATTTTTTATTTAGCATAATATATTTTCATTTTTACTTGCTTAAAGTACAAGATATTTGTACTTTTCAATAACGATTTTATAACTTAAAGACATAGGTAAGGAAAATATGGGAGATTGTCAATTATTAACTGGACTAGATATTAAAATTAAGTTGTTACGGAAGGGCATAAACCAAAAAGAGTTGATACCAATACTGCAAAAGAAGCACCCACATTTGAAAATACAAGAGGCTCATATATCTATGGCATTGAGAGATAAATACCCACCTATGCTTGATAAAATTAGAGAGATAGTAACTGAAATTAAATTGTTACCGACCTAAGGAATCGGTTTCATGATACGCCACCGTCCTTTACCCTCATTTGGGGCGGTGGCACTCCTTTTTTAGATGTGAGATTTTAGATATGAGACGTGAGAGAAAAGAAAGAGAAGTAAGATTTAGTTTTTTGAAATTTTGAATGATAGAATGCCCTTGGTTGGGCTTTTCCATGTTCCCATCGTCTTCATCCTTATTATGAAGGCGGTGGGGTTCCTAAATAAGATATAGGCATGGAGAGAAGAAGCAACTAAATATCAATTAAAGTAAGGAATTAAAACAATGGAAAAGACTATTAACAAATTTGACATTACTACAAGTGATGTAATTGAAAAAAATGGTGTGTTTTATTTAACAGTAGCTCAAATAGCTGAAAACTTAAAGACTACAAAACAAAACGTTAGACAGATCCTTAATAGGAATAAAGAAGAATTTGAGTTTTGGAATGGTGGCATCAATGAGTTTCCACCTTACTTAGAAATTAAAACTGCCGGTGGTGTTCAGAGTGGTTTTGTTTTGAATGAGCAACAAATTTATGTGTTATGCATGTTGATGACAAAAAACAAGAAGGCACGCCAATTTAGGAAACTTATTGTGGGCTTGCTTGATGGTATTAAAAAAGGTGAATATTCATTACAAGTGAATGCACAAGTTACAGCAAATGAAAAATTGCTTTTAGAGGTTGCAACTTTGAGAGAAGATTTGGCTGTTAAGGATGTGGATTTAATTTGTGCTAAGAGTAACATTAATAATAAAAAGAGAGCACGTTACCAATATTTTAGACAAGTAAAGTTAACATGCAATGAAGCAAGTAGGGCATTAAAGATTTCGTATAACACTGCAACTGCAATTGATAAGGCAATGGTACTAATTGGGAAAGCACGTGAAACTGTTTTGAAAATTAGTGATGGAACTAAGTTAAGTAAAATTGAGCAGATGGATTTGTTGCAAGGTTATGATAGTGCAAGTGTTTATAAAACCTTGGCTACAGCATGAGTGATAAAAGATTTTACAAATTAATTGGTTCATGTATTGTTGCGGTTCTTTTGTGGCTTGGAATTATGATTTACAAGCATGGTTTTGTTGAGGGCATACTTATAGTATGGATTGTCTCATTTATAGGTGTGCCTACTTTTTATTTTTGGGCAAAATGGGTTGACAAAGACGAAGAGCAATTTGTTAACAAATACAACCTTACTCGTAAAGAATGGGAAATAATACTAGCTGTATCTGAAGGTTTAACCTCTGCAAAAATAGCTGAACAAATGAACAGAAGTAAGTTCACAATTGATGTTCACAGAAAGAACATTCTTAAGAAAACTGAATCTGTAAATATGACTGAAGCCATTACTAAAGTTTTGGGTAATTGATATGAAAGAGCTAGATCAATTTATATCGGCAGCTGCTGCAGCTAAGTATGAAGGAATTTCAGTTGATGGAATTATTAAACGAATAAGACGTGGAAAGTACCCTGAGCAATTAGTTAATAAAGTGGCTCGTGATGTTGGTGGATATGAGTATAAACTGCACGCTTCGCTGTTTGAGGCAAAGGCTGGAGCAGAGATTGAGGCAAAGGCTGAGGAAAAGCAAAGTCAAAAGAGAAAGCAAAGAAGTGATGCTGGAAGAACTTCTGTTGATGATAGAATTTTGTTTAGATGTGCTGCTGTTGTTACTGCTACTAAAGCTTCGAGTCATGACAGAATTAAGAAGAACTTTGGCTATAAAAAAGGTTACGATAAATTTATTGAACTGTGTGATTCTGAGGGGAAACCAACAGTTAGTTATCGCAGATTTATTGACCTTGCAAAGCCATTAGTTGACAAAGATGTTCAGGCTAGAATTAATCTTGGTCCTGTTAAAACACGTAATACTCAAGAGATGGTTTTGCGTCATGATTACTCTGGGTTTGAACCGATGGAACATATTCAGAATGATCACTCGCAATATGATTGTGTTTGTATTCACAACGGAAAACTTATACGTCCATGGGCTTCTGAGCATATATCTGTTGGAGATAGAATTCGCCACTATCCTACAATTACTGAACGTCCGGACTCTTATTCATTAGCTGATAATCTTGGAAACTTCATACTCAAATATGGTTTATCTCAAAAGCCAGTTATTTATAAATCGGATAACGGAAAGCAACAGCGTTCACGTTTGATGAGCAAGAATGAAGTTAAAGATGTTGTGCTTCCTCCGTTTGATATTAAAGAGCATCACTTAAAAGTTATGCAATTAATGCACATCGGCATGAGCCATGAAAAAGGAATGATGCAAAATCTTGGTATGGTTGAAAGCCACAGTACTGTTCGATTAGCTCGTGCAAAAATGATTGAACGTCAGTTCGGAATTGGTGGCAATATGGAGTGGTTTGTTGATCGTCCAGAATATACTGGAAGAAAGTATGAAGAACGTCCGGAGCAATTAGCAAAAGAGATTAAGCATGGCAACATTTGGCATAGTGATGAGATGGTAGATTTTGTAATTAACAAGATAGATCACTTCAACAACCGAGTGCATCAAGGAATTAAGGATGAGTGCAAAGGTGTTTATGCTGTTCCTCATATTTACAATTTGGGTCTCGATTACTTCCAAAATGACATGAAGTTCCTAAAAGCAACTGAAGGTTTAATTCCACAAAGAATGAGTGAAGTTTACAACATATTCAATGATCCTCAATTTGCAAAAGATGCTCTAAAAACTGAACTATACTCACCAATGTGGAGAAGACAAATATTTGAGTTATGTGGCTGGCAAACTAGAGCAATACCAAGCCGTGATACTTTAAGTATGCTTGCAATGGGTAATGAAATTAGAACAGTACATCCTTACGGAATATCAATTAACAACAACATGTATATCAATTACGATCTTAAACCACTCATTGGTAAAAAAGTTGTAGTACGCTGGTTTGCTGAAGATCTAATTAGAATTACAGAACAAAGTGGCAAGAAGAAACTATTTATAAAAGAGCTCTATGTATTTGATAAAAACAATGAAGAGTTCTTATGTATTGCTGAACCACATCCAAGAACTGTAACTGCACTTGTACCTACTGGATATGCAAAATCATTTATATCAATTAGAAAAAGAAACGAAGCTGAGATTTCCTCTGCAGCAAAAATAACAACACAATTTGCTGAAGGAAGAGAAGCTGAAGTTGAACGAAAAACAAATGTAATAGTACTTTCTACAGCCCGTGATGTTGCAGCTAGAGGTGCAGCACAAGCCAAAAAAAATAAAGCAAGTAAGAGACAAACGAAAGCTGAAAGTGACAAATTAACAAAACTTCAAATTGAAGATTTATACGGACAAACTGTCGAGGGGACAAATGACTGAGAAATCATTATTAGTAGATAAGTGGAAACAATATTGCCACAGCTACGGACTACAACCTGAAGGTGCAGCTGCACGTTTGGGGCTTGCACAAACTGATTACAACAAATTTATTGTTCATGGAATGACAACTATTCCTGATGAAATTCAGTTAGCAATGAGCAATATAATTGAGCAAAGAGATATTATTGATTCAACAATATTGCCAACAAAACTATTCAAAGAACTTGAAAAATATGTAAAGGATGGATTGAACGATAAAGTAATGATTACTGCATCGGCTCCAACTGGACAAGGCAAAACGAGTGCAGCAAAATTGCTGGCAAAGAAATTCAACTCAACTTATCACATTGTTTTAAGTGAAACTCAACGTGAAAAGAAAGCAGCAATTAGAAATTTCATCAGAGATTTAGGTCGCTCATATCACATAATTGGAAGATCGTTTAACAATGAAAGAAGGTTAATTGAATCATTACGATCTGATAGAAGATCTGTATTAATTATTGATGAAGCTCAGAGATTAATTTCTGAAGATTGGGGTTACTTCAAAGTGCTTCAAGATGTATTTGATAACGTTCCAAATCTCTCAATTCTATTACTAGGAAACTTTAGATTTTATGATGAAATGTTTTATGCAGCCGATAGAACTGTGAGTGGTATTCTTGATGAAGAGCAGTTCCTACGCAGAATTTCTGTTGTTTCGAAACTAAGCAGAATAACTAAAGCTGATGTAAAGCTTTGGTGTGAGTTTAACCATATCAAGTTTAAGAATGAAATTGAGTATAAACAAACTGCCGATTTCTTTAAGGTGAGAGCAGGAATGGCTGACCTTGAAATGGTAAGAAAAGAGATAATCAAAAATGTTTTAGGACGTGGTAGAAGAATGCGATTATCAGATTTTTCATACACTGATTTTGTTGCAATCTACAAAAAGTTACACACTCAAATTAAGTTCAAAGATGAAGATGCTTCGTTCAGCAATCTTAATTATGGGGAGGTACAAAGTGCCTAAAATAAAAATTACCAAAGCTGAAAAGGAATATGATATTCTTAAAAGAATAACTGAGTTTATGATAAATAACAAGAGAGCAAAGCTGAGTGCAACTGTAAATGACTTATGTAAACCGCTTGATCTAGGTGCTCAATCAGTATTAAAATACATGAAATTATTTACAGCTCGTGGTCACTTCAAACGAGATAGAGATTTGAAACAACTTTACTGGCTGAATACAGGAGATGCATAAAGTGGCTGAATTGCTAAAAGATAAAGACAGACCCAAATTGATGAGAACGCTTCACGCTCAGGCAAAAGCAATGTTTGATATTGATAATCCTCATCCATTACTTCATCAGCTTGCAGTTGCAGAGTTTGATGTAAAATCAATGAGCCACATTACAGCTGATGAGATTCAAATCTTAATTGATAAAATTAAAGAGAATAATGTTAGCTGGGCAAAGGTTGAACAATTGGGTTTAACAAGAATTCCAGAAATGAGTGATAAACAAAAGTGGTTAGTTAAAAAGCTTCAGAAAGAATTAAGCTGGAGCAGTGACTACTTAAATAAATTGGCAATACAGAGATATGGTTACTTAGAATATAGATACTTAACTGGAAAACCAGCAATAGCTTTTGTTGGATATTTGATTAAAAGAAGCAGAACGAAACGTGGAATTAAGTAAGGATATATACGTGGTTGTTACACATGGCACATATAAATTAAGGAGTAAACCGAGCAGTTGGAAAGATGCTGTTGCTATTAAAAATAGATTGAACAAAACATCTGTAAGAAGACATTTAATTGCAATTTGGAGGGAGACTAAATGAGTACTGCCACACAAAACCAAATGATACTTAGCCATTTGAAAGCTGGTAAAACAATAACCAAGCTTGAGGCTTTAGATTTATTCAATTGCTTGAGTTTATCCAGCAGAATATCTGACTTAAAGAAAATGGGCAATGCAATTGATTCTAAAACAATTAAAACTAAAAGCGGCAAACACGTTGCCGAGTATTCAATAACATAATCCCGGGGGGATATTATGACCAATTTACAAAATACAGATTTAGTAGAGAAATTTAACAGCACTTTGCTAACTGTGAAAAACGAGCTAGATGAACTAAACAACAACATTGAAAAGAATGAAGTTGAGAGTAAGGAACTAAAACCAACAGTTCTAAAGTACAAAGATTTATCAGAGCAGAGAGCAATCTTAAAGAGAGAGCGAAAGGAAAAAGAGTTGCAGCTTGAAACAATATCACAATTTATTAAAGTGGCAACTGGAGAAGAAAGCTATGCGATTTTTCCTCTCTTCCAAGAGCAAAATAGTGCTGAAAATTACAATTCAAATCATATAAATTAAAGGAAACCGATTATGAAAAAGCAATGGGTAAATCCAACTGGTAGTAGTATTCCTACAAATCAAGTTACCAGGATTGAGAAGAAGAAGGAACGATATGCTGACAAAATTTTAAAATTAGCTTTAAGAGCTAGTTCTCAGCTCTCAGCACTTAAGAAGATTGTTGAGGAACTGAGCCTTGAAATTTTTATTGCAGTAATGTCTGATAGAAACGTTGATATTTCAAAAAGGAAAGGAAACTACACTTGGTTCAATTATGAGAGAACAATCAAAATTGAAATATCTATGCCTCACAAAATGACGTTTGATGATATGCTAATTACATCATGTATTAGTAAACTAGATGAATATTTGAACCTCCGGGTTTCAGATCTAAATCTTGAATCTAGTGATGAATACATACTTCTAAAGGAACTGATCTTAGGTGCATTCAAAACAACTCATGGACGTTTAGACCCAGTTCGTGTAATGGATATTCTGAAATGGAGAAATAGGATAAAACATGAGCTATTTCAATCAGCATTAGATGATCTTGAAGAATCAATTGTACGTGTATTTATTAAAAAGTACTCACGGATATCAACAAGACTTGATGATGGTTCATACGAAGCAATACCACTAAACTATTCTGATGTAAAATAATTAGAGGAACTACTATGAGTGAAAAAAATCCAACATTATCGAATAATGAAATTGATGCAATTCAATCAGCAGTTGATAACTATCCAAAAGCTGATGGAATACTGGAAGCATTAACAGAAGCAACTAGCAATATGTATAAAGCTTTGATGAAAATGAAAGGTAATAATTATGAAAAAACTAAAAGAGTCTATTACTTTTTAGTTGGAATTGAAAAAAAGCTTCGAAATAATCGACAGTTAATTTTAGATTTTGAAGCCAAAGCAGCATAATAGTACTGGGGGATCAATGGAACATGAAGAAAAGAAAATAGTTCAACAACCATCATTAAGATTATTGGCAAAGCAAATTGGAGTTAGTCACAGCTCTCTTTCCAAAATTGCTAATGGCAAATACAAAGCTAATCCGCAAAATATATTTAAAAAGATAATTGATAATATTCAAGGAGCAATGATACCAGCACCTAAATATGATGAAATTTTGACTATGCTAAACGATGCAAGTTTTCCAAAATTTGGAGAAACTAGTAGAACTGCTGCATGGCTTTTTGATTTAGTAGAGGAAGCTAAAAGAGGCTATTTGAATAAAACTAAAGATGGGAAGGTGAACTGATGGAATGTCCTTTTGTTGATTGTGATTTTGTGGAGACTAAAACTGAAAAATTCAAGTATATCAAAACCACTAAACTTAGTAAGGTTATAATTAGAGGTAGAGCATGCCCTAAATGTAAACGAAGTTTTAGAGGTGTAGAAAGATTTGAAGCCACACCATTTTATAAACGTGAGAGTGAATATGGATATAAAAAAATATCTTGAGTTGCAGCAGTTGCGGAATAAACTGAAAGTGGCACTTAAAGACAATTTGAAAAGTGATGCCACTACCCTACTCCGCAAATACGAGAAACAACTCAAATTAGAAATAGATAAATCTGCTAATGATTCAACATTTAGTAGCTTTAATGTAAAAGCCATTGTTGAAGAATTTTCAACTGATATATATATAGGGATTGAAAACAAAAAAGCATATTCAGTAGAAAAGTTTACCAAATTATGGGAAGATGCAAAAGCTACTCTAGATGTTCAATATAAAACTGATTATGCAGTACTGCCCACTACCAAAATTGATAAATACAAAATACTAGGTGAAATTGATGCAATTATTAAGAAATACCGAGATGGTAAACTGACCGAATTGCGTATGAAAAGAGCTATCACTTCCAGGTTACGATTTCCAGCACATACAGCAAATACAATTGCCAATACTCAAATTGCTGGATTTGATAATCTTGCAAGTAAAGCAGTTGCCGATTTAGCTTTTTTGGAGAAAGCTATGTATTTCGGACCAGCTACTCATCCTGATCTGAGTCATGATTTATGCATCACTTTAATGGCAACAAAACAACTCTATACAGAAGCTCAAATTAAGAAAATGAGTAATGGAGTTGGGCTTCCAGTTCTAATTTATTGTGGTGGTTTTAATTGTCTTCACGAATGGGTTTGGGTTGATGCAAGCTGGGAAGAGTTGAAAGAATATAAGTTAAAGGCTGCATGATGGGAAAAATCATGGAACTTATTGCATTACTAGTTATAATGATAATTTTAGGTGGAGCCATGATATGGTTTTTCCATTTTATTATTGATGTAATGTTGAGTAAAGCTAAAAGTGATGTTGAAGAAGAAATTGAGAAACGATTTCCAACTATTAATCACAGTGAAAAATTAGGTAACAAACTTTGGATTAGAGTAGATAAAAATGAAGAGTGAGATTTTAGATAAAATTAAAAAGTTATTAAGAATGAAGTCTGGTGGAACTGCAGCTGAAGTTGAAACAGCTCTAAATCTAGCGAAAAAGCTTGCTGATAAATACAATATTGATTTAACTGCTGTGAATGAGAATCAACATAGAGAGCCAATTACACATTCCAATCTGAAAACCTTATCACGTCTTCAGATTGAAAACAAATATTCAGCTTTAATTATTAAAAGCTTTTTTAATGTGAATGTAATTATTAGTACTGACTTCACTGGTAAAAGAATTGTTTTTGTTGGGAGAGAGAGTGATATTGAAATTGCCAAATATACATATGAATTCTTAGTAAGACATTTTCGAAACGAATGGAGAACTAAGCGTGGAAGACTTAAAAATCGTCAATCATTCATGAAGGGATTATATATTGGTTTATACGATAAGTTGATAAGATCTGAGCATTCTCAAATTCAAACCGAAGGAATAGTCTTAGTTAATAACTCACATGAAAGAGATAAATACCTAGAGAATCAATTTGGCAAATTAGAACAAAATAAGGTTGAGCCTGATAGAGAATCGAAAGCAGCATTAAATAGAGGTTTCAAAAGTGGAATAGAAACTAATCTTCACAAAGGTATTTCAAAACCACAAACCAATAAAATGTTAAGGTAATACATTATGAGCCAAAAGCAGAGTAAAAAACTAAACAAATTAGCTCGCATTATTGCGAAGGATAAGAAGATACCAGCAAAAAGTGTTAAAAAGCTACTGAAGAATATGAACAAATTTCATCCATTGAACTTTAAGGCTCTCAATAATGTGATTGGAAAAAAGTGAGATGCTTGAGAAGAAAGACCTAATTATTGACAAACTGTATAGGTGTAAAATTACAACCGACTATGCAAAAAGCCAAGACCAAGCTGAGTGGGGCAATAAGATTGTAACACTAAAATTTACTGGTTTGTGGCTTCGTTCGTTAAAAGATGAATTTAGAATTTTTGCGATATCTGATGTAGTTGTAATAGAAGAAGTTCTTTGAAATTTTGAAAAGTGAGTGATTTTTTATAAGTTAGAACCATCTAAAATTTTCAGGTGGCTCTTTCCGCACCGCAACGCGGTTATTTCTGTTTTAAAGAGAAAATAACTTAGCACCTAAGTATTCTACTAACCGTGAGGCGTGGATTGCTTTCCTGGAATGCAAAGATAATGCTTAGGTGCTTATAAATTATCTAAAATTTTCAGGAGGTCAGAAATGACTAATCAAAAAACACCACATCTTCACTACCCATCAATACTTGATGAAACCCCAACAGATTTACTCTCCAGAAAGCGAGCTCAATTGTTTCTCTCAATTAAAGCTGCATCAGAAATGATAGCAGAGAATGTAAATGAAGATTACGGATTTGCATTAAGTGAAACATGCTTCGAATTTGAGGATGCCCTAAACATTTATACATCATCTAAAGGAGATACATTATGAATGATAAATTATGGCTAACAGCCGATGAAGTTGCTAAGATAGAAGGAATAACTACCGATGGCATTATTAAAAGAATACGGCGAGGGAAATATCCACCATCTCTAGTAAAAAAGATAGCTAGAGATGTGGGGGGATATAAATACTTGCTCCATAGTAGTATGTTTATAGATAAAAGCATGATAGTAAAAGCATTGAATCTGAACTACTCCAAAAAGTTGAAATAGTAAATGCAACATCGGAGAGAATTTTTGCAAACCCAATTAGAGGAACTAACAAAAGTACAATTATTAATAACAGAAGGGAAAGCACTATGAGTATTGAAAGAACATCCTGGTTAACAACAGATGAAGCGTCAGCAATTGAAAGTGTTACACCAAGGGCCATAAGAAAACGGATTGCCGAAAATAAGTATCCATCTGTTCTGATACAAATCGTAAAAGATGAAAACAACACGGATCAATATCTTTTACATAAAAATGCATTTACTTATAACAACAGTAAAAAAGAATGGCTAACTGTAATTGAGTTTGCTGCAAGGGAGGGTAAAAAGGAAAACGCCATCCACAAGATGACTGGAATAAAACGAGATAATGGAAGGAAGCTATTTGACAAAAAATTCTTAAAAACCATTAACGGAAAAGTTCATATTCACAAATGCCTTTTAAGCTCGGAGGTAAAACGAAACCAAGATAGAGCATTTAACAGACGAGAACTTACATCAGAGTTTAAACATCTTATTTTTGACATGATAAATAACCCAGATAAAACAACCGAGATACTTTCTAAGTTAGAGAGCTACCTACCGTAAAACAATGGCTTTACCAACCCAATTTAAGACGGAACTAAAAGCAATTTTAGTTCCGCACCCAATTTTTCCCCTAAAATTTTTCCTTTGAAAACGAGCTAAAAATGCAATGTGTGTCCTGATGGTTTTGTATATTGAGGTTTACAACAAAAAATATAATTTAGGTTTTTGGGCTAAAAAAGCACTTGTCCAGATGGTTATCGTTTCACTTCTTTTACTTTAAAATTATTTATCGCTTCACTTAAATAAAAACGATGCGATTATAGGTTGTTTTAAGGGGGTCATCTGGACAATAGCGTTTCACTTAACACACAACAAAGATCAATTATAATAAACTAAATCATTTTTCTCTTGACAAGTGCTTTTCTGTTCACTATTTTAGTAGTGAACATTGGAACACTACTTATGAAAAATAAATTAACAGAACGCCAAGAAAGTATTTATCAATTTATTAAAGAATTTATAGATTTTAATAGCTATCCCCCAACCTACCGTGAAATTGGAACTCAATTTGGAATTGCTAGCACATTTGGCGTTAAACGTCATATCGATGCATTAATAAAAAAAGGATTTCTAAATATAGGTGAAAATTCAAGCCGTACATTATCACTAACTAATAATTTTGATGATAATTCTAAACCAATTAATTCCGATACAATTGAAATTCCAATAATTGGTAGAGTCGCTGCTGGTCAACCAATCCTAGCGGAAGAGAACATCGAAGGAACTTTTAACATCCAAGCTAGTCTAATCAACGGAAAAGCTGATTGTTTTGCTTTAAAAGTAAAAGGTGATAGTATGATAAATGCTGGAATATTTGAAGGCGATGTGGTAATTATTAATCCTCAAAAAGATGCTAACAATGGAGAGATAATTGTTGCAATGATTGACAATGAAGCAACCCTAAAACGTTTTAATAGAAACAATGGAAATATTTTATTGATGCCAGAAAATGATAAGTACACCCCAATTGCTATAAACAAATCGGATAATTTTTCGATAGTAGGAAAAGCACTTGGTGTATTTAGATGGTATAATTGAGGAACATTATGAAAACTGAAATTTTTTCTAAAGCAATTTTGAACAGAAACAGAATACAGATTTTATACGACTATGAAGAAAAAGTATTTGAACCTTACTATATAAGTTTAGATGGTAATGGTGAAAAAGTAGTCTTCGGACGCCTTAATCATTCACACGAAGTTAAGATGATTGAATATAAAAAAATAATGAATATTAAAGTTTTAGATTACTCCCATTTTTCCCCTATAATTCCAATATTAAATTAGAATTAAAATTAAATGGTACGAATAACAGAAAAAGATAGAGTAGATTCCTTAATCCAACATTTTTGGAAGAACGGATACTTAACCTTAAGTAGAAAACATGGTAAGTATCTTCCTAATCCGTCCAAAGTTGGAGAGTTTGAAGTTGATGCCGTTGGTAAGTTAAACAAAAAGTTTGTACTTGGGCTCACACTATCTGAGAGCGATATTAAAAGTCCCAATATTTTAAGAAAAATTAAGTTCTTGGCAAACCAACGTAACAAGTATTCCACACGTCCTGTAACTCTATTTTTAGGAGTTCCCGATAATTTACTTTCACAAGCAAAAAAAATACTTTCAGAGCTTGAGGAAGAGGTACAAAAACATATCAAAATTGTAAGCACTTCCCCATCTGAAGATTTAGATTTATTTAAATAGTCTTAATATTATAGTCAAAAATATTTCCCAAATTTTTCAGGCACAAAACCAAATTCACTTTGTATAAACGTTCGTTGGTTGATTTGGTGTGTTTCCTAACTTCAATCAATCTTGACATTTAGAGGACTGCCACCTATCTTGGTAAGTCTGTTTTAAAATAATTTGGAAGTTTGTGAAGAAGGTCTTATCCGACAAAGATTTTGAAAGAATTAACGAGGTTAAAAACTCTGGTGTAATCCCTAAACACATTGCTATCATTATGGATGGTAATGGTCGATGGGCAAAACAAAAAGGTTTACCAAGAGTTGCTGGCCACCGACAGGGAATTAAAACTGTTCGTGAAATCGTTGAAGCTTGTGCAAATCTTGGAGTAGAATTTTTAACACTTTATACTTTTTCTACAGAGAATTGGCAACGACCTAAAACTGAAGTTTCAACTTTGATGAGACTAATTGTTAAAAGTCTAAAAGATGAAACAGATCAGCTTCATAAAAATAATATCAGATTAACTTCAATAGGGAATTCTGAGATGCTTCCGCAAGAGGTTCGTGAAGAACTTGAAGAAGCATTTGAAAAAACCCGTAAGAATACAAAAATGACCTTAAATTTAGCACTTAGTTATAGCGGAAGATGGGAACTCGCAAATGCAATAAAAAAAATAAGTGCTGATGTAAAGAATGGTAAAACAGATATTGAGAGCATTGATGAAAAGATGATTTCTAGCTATTTGGACACATCAGAAATGCCAGATCCAGAACTATTAATTAGAAGTGGCGGTGAAATGAGAATTAGCAATTTCCTACTGTGGCAAATTGCATATTCTGAAATCTTTGTTACTAAGGTTCTTTGGCCAAAATTTAAAACTGTAAATCTTATTGAAGCAATAAATGAATTCCAAACCAGAGAGAGAAGATTTGGACTTGTTAGTGAACAAATTGCAAATGACCACAAAAAAATTAGGAAAGATGAAAACCTTTCCAAGTAAATCGCTTTTATATAGCTTAATACTCATTCTATTTTTTACATCTACTATTTTTTCGCAAGTTGGTAGGGTAAACTACAAGATTTTAGGTATAACAGTTGTAGGTAACACAACCTCTGACCCAGCAACTATAATTGCAAATAGTGGATTAAAAGTTGGGGATGAAATTGAGATTCCTGGCGACCAAACTTTAAATGCGATTAAGCGTTTATGGAAGTTAGGACTTTTTACATCAGATATTAAAATTGAAATTGAAAAGAAAGTTGGAACTGGAGCATTTATTGTTATTAGAGTGAATGAGCATCCAAGAATTGAAAAATATATTTTCAAGGGTAGCGACCAACTAGATGAAGAAGATTTAGATAAAGCTGTTTCATTTGTTTCTGGACAAATCTTAAAGCCACAAGCCATCTACAAAACAGTAAGAGAGATGAAAAGACTATATATTGAAGAAGGCTTAATGAACGCCAAAATAGAAACTTCGATATTTGCTTTTGCTAAAGCAGACACAACTGACTATGATGAAATTACTGTGACTTGGAGAAACAAAGATGACTCTTCGGTAACCGAAGAAATTGTTTATGACTTTGATCCTGATAGTAGAAGAGACGTTATAAAAAGAATTAAAAAACGACTTTTGCTTATCTATAGTATTGAAGAAGGTGAAGAAGTTGATGTTGTTAAAATTACTTTCAAAAACAATACTGAATTTGAAAGTATGGATTTAAAAGCAGAATTAGAAGAAACATCTGAACCTGTATGGTGGAAATTTTGGTCTGATAATACATTTAACAAAGAGAACTACAAAATTGATAAGGAAATACTTAAATCATTTTATAACTCTGAAGGTTATAGAGATTTTGAGGTGCTTAGTGACTCTCTAGTATATAATGATGATATGACTGAAGTAGAAATTGTTATTGATCTTTATGAAGGTCCTCAAATTGTTGTACGTGATATAATTTGGGAAGGTAACACAGTTTATAACGATGCTATATTAAATGCACGTTTAGATTTTAAGAAAGGTGATGTTTTTAATCTTGACCGTTTTAATCAAAATCTAAGATTTAATGAAAAGCAAACTGATGTTTCCTCTGTTTATCAAGATAATGGCTATCTAGGTTTTAATCTTCAAACAAAAGAAGAGCGTGTAGCAGAAGATTCTATTGATATACACATAATAATTAAAGAAAGTCAGAGATTCAAAATTGGTGAAGTAAATATAGATGGAAACTCAAAAACTAAAGATAAAGTAATTCGTAGAGAACTTTATACAATCCCGGGTGACTATTTTAGCCGTTCAGCAATTTTCACTTCTTTACAACAATTAGCTAACCTGAAATATTTTAATGTTGAAGGCTTATACACAAATGGTATTGATTACAAACCAGTTAACGATAGTACTGTAAATCTAACCTATTCTGTTGAAGAACGCTCCAGTGATTATTTAAATGCGTCTGTTGGGTATAGTGGAAGTTATGGTTTTAGTGGTTCAATTGGGGTAACTTTAACAAACTTTGATATAATTCATCCATTTTCGCTTGGTGGTGGACAAATATTAAACTTCAATTGGCAATTTGGTGTTGGAAGTTACTATCAAACATTTAATATTGGTTTTACTGAACCATGGTTTATGGATACTCCCACAATGGTTGGATTCGATATTTTTGACACACGCCAACGTTATTACTATGATTTACAACAAACTGGTATGACTTTTAGAGTTGGACGAAGATTACGTTGGCCTGATAAATTTTTCTATATTCAAGGAAGATTAAAATATCAGTACAATAATATTCAAGATGGTGGAAATTACTATGAAGAGGGAGAGTATAATCAGTTTACACTAGGTGCTACAATAACTAGAACTGATATTGATAACCCAATATTCCCTTCTCGTGGATCTAAAATTTCGCTTAATGCTGAGATAAGTGGTGGTCCATTTTTACCAGGTGAAGTTGATTATTTTAAAGCTCAATTTAAGACAGATTTTTACCGTAGATTATTTAACTCGAATAGATTAGTTTTCTATGCAGGAGTTGAAATGGGTTACTTGGAAGAACTAACTGATGATACTCATGTGAATCCGTTTGAATATTTCTTTATGGGTGGTAACGGTTTAGTTATTGCAACAACCCCACTTCGTGGTTATGATGATCGTACAGTTGGGCCGCGAGAAAATGGGGTTATTATTGGCGGTAGCGTAATGAGCAGATATGTTGTTGAACTAAGAGCAGCCTTAACTTTAGATCCAATGCCAATATATTTTATTGCATTTGCTGAAGCTGGAAATGTTTACAAAGATTTAAGAAGTGCCGATTTTTATGATCTTAGAAAATCTGCTGGTATTGGTGCTAGAATTTTAATAAATCCAATTGGTTTAATTGGATTTGATTATGGATATGGATTTGACAGACCTGAAGTTGATGGATTAGACCCACAATGGGTATTTCACTTCCAGTTTGGACAAGGATTTTAATTATTAAAACATATATAAACTATGAGGAAATCATGAAGAAGTTATTAATTGCTTTACTATTTATTAGTGGAATAAGCCTTAACGCACAAAGTCAAAAAATTGGTTTTGTCGATTCACAAATATTATATCAAAATTATGCTCCAGCAATAAAAGCCCAGCAAGATTTACAAGTATTGCAACAAAACTGGACAAGATCGCGTGACAGTTTAACTCAAGTATTCCAAACTAATGTTCAGGCATACCAAAACCAAAGAGCTATGATGACTCCACAGAAACAACAGGAGACTGAGCAACAATTAATGGTGCAACAAAACACTATTATTCAACAAGAACAACTTGTTATGCAAAAAGGTCAAAGTGTTATGAAACCTATTAGAGATGCAGTTAATGGTGCAATTGCAACTGTTGCAAAAAATCAAAAAATGTCTTTTATATTTGATAAAGGTGTTGAAGGTGTTGTAAATATTCTTCATTTTGCTGATTCACAATACGATATGACATACAAAGTTTTAGATCAACTAAAAAGCAAATAGTTTTTCAACTCACATGTAAAATTTAATTTTACATGTGGGTACTTTTAAAATAATCCGTCGGCTGACGGAAGGAAGCAATATTATGAAAAAGTTATCGTTAATCTTTATTAGCTTATTTTTAATTCTTCAATCAGTCTCCTTAGCTCAATTACAAATTGGATACGTAAACTCCGATGCCCTCATCAAAGCACTTCCAGATGCTCAAGACGCTCAGAAAAAATTAGATGCTATCATTCAAGAGTGGAATGAGGAAATTAAGAAAATGGGAAAAGAATTAGATGACAAAAACACGGATTTTGAAAAACGAAAGCTTGTGATGAGCGACAATAAAAGAATCGTAATTGAGAAAGAAATTACTAAGATGAAAGATGATATTGCTACTTATAGACAAAGTAAATTTGGTTATAAGGGTGAACTCTACACACAGCAAGAAGAAATAATGAAACCAATTCAGAATAAAATTTTTAATGCAATTGAAGATGTTGCTGAAGATGAAGAATTAGATTATGTTTTTGATAAAAGTGGTGATATTAGTTTTCTTTACGCAAAAGAGGAATATGACATCACAGCAAAAGTTTTAGAAAAACTTGAATAATTCTCATAATTTTTTCAAATACTTTCCTTAATTTTATAAAAGGAAATGATTATTAATATATGTCATTCTAATGGAATGACATACTAATTTTAAATTATAAACATATGACGATTACAGTAAGAGAAATAGCCAATTTTATTGGTGGAAAAATATTTGGAAACGAGACATTTGAAATTAAAAATGTTTCCAATATAAAAGAGGCTGGTAAAGATGATCTATCATTTATCTATCGCTCAGATTATGCACATCTTTTAGAAACAACTAATGCAACAGTTGTCTTAATTACTTCATCAATTGAAAAAACTCGTAATGATATTATTTATATCGAAGTTGAAAAACCAGATATAGCAATACAAAAAGTTATAATCGAGTATTTTAATTACCAAATTTCTTTTTCTGGAATTGACAAATCAGCTTCAATTCATGAAACTGCAAAAATTGGCAAGAATGTAACCATAGGCAAAAATGTTGTAATTTCAGAAAATTGCGTAGTTGGTGATAATTCTAAAATTCTTCATAACTCAGTGATATTAGAAAATGTAAAAATTGGCTCGAATGCATTAATATATCCTAACGTAACTATTACGCATGGAAATAGTATTGGGAACGATGTAATAATTCACTCAGGTACAGTAGTGGGTTCTGATGGATTTGGCTATTTCATGAATGAAACGGGTGGATATACAAAAGTACCGCAAATTGGAAATGTTATAATTGAAGATAGTGTTGAGCTTGGCTCAAACGTATCAATTGATCGCTCTGCAATGACATCCACTATTATTAAAGAGGGAGCTAAAATTGACAACTTAGTTCAAATTGGTCACAATGTTGAAATTGGGAAGCATACTTCCCTTTCTGGGCAAGTTGGAGTTGCTGGTAGTTCAAAGGTAGGAAGCAACTGTATATTTGGTGGACAAGTTGGCTTAGCTGGGCATATTGAAATTGCAGATAAAGTAATGATTGGTGCTCAATCTGGTGTCTCAAAATCAATCACTAAGTCTGGAAAATATTTTGGTTCTCCTGCGAAAGAACTTAGAACATCTTTTAGAGAGGAAGGTCATATTAGAAATCTCGAAAACTATAGCAAACAAATAAAAGAATTAGAAAAAAAAGTAAGTGAATTAGAAAGTAAGATTAACAAGATATAGGGAATACTTAATGTTAGAAAAACAACGAACTATTGAGAAAGAAATTTCTATTGAAGGAATGGGTTTACACACTGGAACAACTTCAAAATTAACATTTAAACCTGCTCCTGAAAATTATGGAATAAAATTTATACGTGTAGATTTAGGCGATAAGCCAGAAATACCAGCAACGGCTGATTATGTAGTAGATGTTTCGCGCGGAACAACTATTGGTATTGGTGATGCAAAAGTTCATACAGTTGAACATGTACTTGCAGCAATTGTAGGATTACAAATTGACAACATTGCAATTGAAATTGATGGAATCGAACCCCCTGTTATGGATGGAAGTGCTTTGTCTTTTGTTGAGAAACTTCAGAAAGTTGGTTTTGTACAACAAAATGCAAATAAAGATTACTTAATAATTGATGAAACAATTACATATAAAAATGAAGATGAACAAGTTGAATTTGTTGCACTTCCCTCCGATAATTACAGAATGACAGTAATGGTTGATTATCAAAATCCGGCACTAGGTAGCCAACATACTGGTATGTTTGATATTCAAGAGTTTGAAAAAGAATTTGCACCGGCAAGAACATTTTGTTTTTTAAGTGAACTTGAACCTTTAATAGACCAAGGTTTAATTAAAGGTGGCAACATTGATAACGCAGTTGTTATTGTTGACCATGACATGGATGAGAAAAAAGTTCTTGAGATTAAAGATAAACTTGGTATTGAAAGTGATGTAAAAATTGGTACAACTGGAATTTTCAACGAAGGTTCATTAAGATTTAAGAATGAGCCTGTTCGTCACAAACTACTTGATATGCTTGGTGATTTGGCATTAATTGGTGCTCCAATAAAAGCACAAATTCTTGCTGCTCGCCCGGGACACAAAGCTAATGTTGAGTTTGCTAAAAAAATTCGCAAATTATATCAGCAAAAGAAAATTGAGAAAAAATATCAGAATGTAAAAAAGCAAGGTGTAGTTTTTGATATTGAAGCAATTCAAAAAATTCTTCCGCACAGATATCCATTCTTATTAGTTGATAAAATTATCGATCTAGAATTTGATAAAAGTGTTCGTGGTGTTAAATCTGTAACCTTCAACGAACTATTTTTCCAGGGGCACTTCCCTGCGCAACGCATTATGCCTGGAGTTTTAATACTTGAAGCCCTTGCACAAACTGGTGGAATTTTAATGTTAAACTCATTACCTGAAGAAGAAATGAAAAAGAAACTTGTCTATTTCATGAAAATAGATAAAGCTAAATTCCGCAAACCTGTTGTACCAGGAGATCAGTTAATTCTTGAAGCAGAATTAGTAGGTAAAACAGGCGGACGCTACGTTGGCATGAAAACAAAAGCATTTGTAGAAGGAAAACTTGTTTGTGAAGCTGAAATGATGGCGGCAATAGTTGATAAATAAATTAAATTATAAAGTTGGAATAAATTATGGCTACTAATATTCATCCCACAGCAATTGTTTCTCCAAAAGCAAAACTTGGAGAAAATGTTCAAGTTGCTGCTTATGCAATAATTGAAGAGGATGTTGAAATTGGTGATGGAACAATTGTCGGTCCACACGTTTGTATTTATGATGGTGCAAGAATTGGAACAAACGTTAAGATTTTTCAATCTGCTGCAATTTCAAATGCGCCACAGGACCTAAAGTACGCTGGAGAAAAGACGTATTTTCATATTGGCGATAATACTGTTATACGTGAATTTGCTACTCTTCATAGAGGTACAATTGACACACATAATTCAAGAATTGGAAACGATTGTCTGATAATGGCTTATGCACATATTGCACATGATTGTATTATTGGAAATAATTGTATTATAGCTAATTCGGTTCAAATTGCTGGACATGTTGTAATTGAAGATTGGGTAATTATAGGTGGTGGAAGTTTAGTACATCAATTTGGAATTATTGGACAACACGCCATGATTCAAGGTGGACTCCAAGTAGCTCACGATGTACCACCATTCGTTTTAGCTGCAAGCGTTCCCATGAAGTATAGTGGATTAAATGTTGTTGGTTTAAGACGTCGTGGGTTTAGCAATGATGATATTCAAACCATGAAGGACGCCTACAAAACTTTGTATCATTCAGGCTTAAATGTTTCAGAAGCTAAAATAGCTTTAGCAAATAATTTTGATAACAAAAATGTTACAACTATTTTGGAGTTTTTAGATAAATCAAAAAGAAGTATTCTTAAAAAATGATTTGGCATTTTATTGATAGTGCATCCAGTTCCGGTGAATTTAATATGGAACTGGATATTTTTTTATCGGAAATTTGCAAAGAGGATGAAGCATTTTTTAGACTTTATAGATGGAATCCTTATACCATTTCACTTGGGGCTAATCAAAATATTAGTGAAATTGATTTAGATAAATGTAAAGAAGATAATATTGGTATAGTTAAAAGACCAACTGGTGGACGAGCAATACTACATGCAGATGAACTAACCTACTCTCTAATTATTCCTGTTGGATATGGTCTTACAGCTAGAGATATCTACAACAAAGTTTCAATTACCTTATCCACAGCACTGGCTAAGTATCATCACAAACTTTCATCTGTTGAATTGGAAAATGTACAACCCAAATTTAAAGAACTACTAAATAACCCATCAGGCTCGCTTTGCTTTGCTAGTACTGCAAAAAGCGAAGTTAAATATGAAGGAAAAAAGCTTATAGGTAGTGCACAAAGAAAGATGAATAAAGTTATTCTGCAACATGGTTCAATTTTATGTGGAAAAAAACATTCCGAACTACCTACTTACCTATTAGATAAAACTCATACACAAGAACTTAAGGTTGAATTGTTTAACAAAACTATTGAAATTGAAACAATCATTAATCAAAAAATTGACTATACATCATTAGCACATGCAATAAAATTACAATTCCAAAATGACTGGGATATGACTTTAAATGATTCTACAAAATTATTTATTAGTAAATTTAAGGTCGCAAAAGAGACATTTTTCAAAGAATAATATTTATATAATGAAAAGTTTATTAATACAACTACTACTATTTGTTAATTTAATGTTCGCACAGGAACAGCTTCAGATTGAGCATTATCTTGAAGGTAAAGATGTGCGAGATATTTGTGATGATGGAAATAATATTTGGGTTGCAACAAATGGAAGTGGCATTTTTCAATATAATTACCGGATGCAAGAATGGTATAATTATTCCACAAATAATGGGAAGTTAAAACTAAATCTTTTTTATACTATTACTGCTAATAAAGATTTTGTTTGGGCTGGTTCTACTGATGGACTCTTTATTTTTAATAAAAAGCGAAAACGCTGGAGCAAAAGAAAATTTGGTAAAGGTGGACAACTGAGTAATTGGATTAGAGATGTCCAGTATGATCCACATATAAACGCCGTCTGGATTGGCAGGTTCAAATACCTAACTAAGTACGATCTAAAGAAAAGAAGATTTACAGACTATGATTTAACTATGAATAAGGATATGAAAACTAACACCATTAAAGTAATAAAAGTGGATGGTGATAGTTTAGTTTGGTTTGGTAGTGAATCTGGACTTCATAAATATGATAAGTCTCAGGATATTTCTAATCAATCAGCACTCTCCTTTTATAATAACGATTTAAACTATTTTAATGGTGATGGTGATGCAGTATCAATCTCTGCCTTATTAGTTGAACAAAATAATATCTGGATTGGCTTAGACGAGTTTATAACTAGGAATAATCCTAATTACAACTTAGGTGGAATTTATAAATTTGATCGAAAAAATGAATGGACTAGATTTGATTCTCATAATGGATTAAAAGGGAATGGAATTTATGATATGGAAATTACAGGTGATTATATTTGGGTATCGCTTTATCAATTTAGCAAAAATACTAAAGACGTTTTCGGAAGAGGACTTGCTTTAATTAATAGAATTACAAAAAAAGTTGAAATGGTTCAGATTGAGGAAATTCCCAGAACTGTCAAATCAATTCATTTTGATGGAACAAAACTATGGCTTGGAACAGATAATGGTCTCTTTACAATAGATTTGGTAAATGAATTAGTTGAAAATTTCACAAAGGAAATAAATGATTAATTTAACTCAGAATAGAGTGCAAAAAATAAAAGACAATTTCAAGAATTATAACATTGCTGTTATAGGTGATATGATGCTTGATGGATATTTATGGGGTGATGTAAAAAGAATTTCTCCAGAGGCACCAGTTCCAATAGTCGAAATTGATAACGAATTTTTTCGTTTTGGCGGAGCTGCAAATGTTGCATTAAACATTTCAAAACTTGGTGGAAATCCAATTCCAATGGGAGTAGTTGGAGATGACCGTAACGGTGAGATATTTAGAGAATTATTAAAAGAAGAAAATATGGATTCCAAATTATTGGTAAGTGATTCTTCTCGTCCAACAACAACTAAAACTAGAGTAATATCTTCAGATCAACAGATTGTAAGAATTGATAAAGAGAGCAAGCAAAGGATATCAACAGAAGTAGAAGAAATTTTACTATCGTCACTTAAATCTAACATCGAAAGTCTTGATGCAATAATTTTAGAAGATTACAATAAGGGTGTGCTCTCTTCTTCTTTAATTGAAAGTATAATTACACTAGCCAATGAGAAAAATAAAATTATTACAGTTGATCCTAAATTTGATAATTTCTTCTCTTACAAAAATGTAACGGTCTTTAAGCCAAACCTTAAAGAGACCGAAGATGCATTTGGGATAAAAATAAATTCGAAGAAAGAAATTGAAAATATTGGTTTCAAATTATTAGATAAAATTAACAGCAAGTATTTACTACTTACTCTTGGTGCTGATGGGATGGCAATTTTTGAAAAAGATAAAGAAGTAAAGTTTATTTCAACTAAAGCAAGAAAAGTTTTGGATGTTTCTGGAGCTGGTGATACAGTAATTTCAACTTTAACTCTATCGCTACTTGCTGGCGCATCAATTTCTGAAGCAACATATCTGGCTAACTACGCTGGTGGATTAGTCTGTGAAGAAGCAGGAGTTGTTCCTATTGAATTTAAAAAAATATTTGATCACTTATTAACAGAAGTAAAATGAAGAATGTTTTAATCCCCAGAGAAGAATTGAACAGTATTGTACAATCACTGAAAAATGATGGGAAAACAATTGTCTTTACAAATGGATGTTTCGATATACTCCACGCTGGGCATGTTGATTATCTAGCAAAGGCCAAAGAGAAAGGTGATATTCTAATTGTAGGGTTAAACACGGATGCGTCTGTTTCTCGTATTAAAGGTGAGCTTAGACCTATTATAAACGAGAAAGAGAGAGCATTTGTTTTAAGTAATTTACGTTCCGTAGATTATACCACACTTTTTGATGAAGATACTCCATTAGAATTAATATCAGCAATTATTCCTGATATTTTAGTTAAAGGATCAGACTGGGCAATAGAAAATATTGTTGGTGGTGATGTAGTTATTAAAAATGGTGGAAGCGTAGAGCCAATCGATTTTGTTGTAAATCAATCAACATCCAAAATTGTAGCGAAAATTAAAAAAAGTTATAAATGATTTTTAGAAAAAATAGAATCAAAAGATCTGTTCCACGAAAAATTGGGAATGGAATTATTGGGTTCTTTATAACAATATTTATAATATTAGCTATCATTTTTGGGTTCTCTCAAACCTCAACATTTAGAAATATGCTAAGAGATGAAATCCTTTCGCTTTCAAAAAATTCACTTAACGGAGAGCTAAATATTGGCAAAGTGGAAGGAACATTAATTACTCATCTAGTACTTAAAGATATCTCTTTTGCCAAAGATGCTGATACAATACTAACCGCTAGGAGAATTGAATTAGCACTTAACCCCTTTTATATATTAGCGAAACGAATTAAGGTTACAAAGTTCGAAATAAAAGATGCTCAGTTTAATTTACTAGAAAATAGTGATGGAAGTTGGAATATTGATAATATTGTAAAGGAAGATACAACAACTATTATTAGTGAAACTAAAACTATTGTTAGTGAAGAAACAAGCAAAAAGGACTTCCCATTTTTAATTGACATTTCAGATTTAGAGCTAAAGAATTTAACTTTTATAGCAAAAAAGCATCAATATAGAAATTCACAAAATAGTTATGATATAATGAATTATGATGATATCCATATAACTGATTTTAATTTAAGTGTAAACATTTTAGCTGATATTAATGAAAACAATTTTCAAATAGACCTCTCTTCACTTTCTTTTACACCAAACCTAAATAGATTTAATCTCTATAATTTAAATGGACAAATTAATATTTCTGAAAATTTTGCTGAAGTTAAAAATATAACTCTACTTACTGATAGCTCGATGATTAATTTTTCGGCAAAGCTCGATAGTATCAACCTATTTAGTCCAATTTCATTAAGTGATTTCAAACACTACCCTATTAAGTTTAATTTAGATGCACAACCCTTTGGAGCGAGTGACTTAAGTTCATTTATTGGATCTGTTGATTTTCTACATGGACCAATCTCTTTTAATATAGATGGTGCTGGAGAATTTGGAAACTTTGATTTTTCATCTGTACTAAATATTGACAGAACCAAAATTATTTTAGATGGAAATCTTACAAAATTAGAAACTCCAGAGCACTTGTATATAAGAGCCAAATTTACAGATTCACAAGTGGATTACAAAGAAATCGATTCTTTTTTGAGTGGTTTAGATTTACCAAAATATCCAAATCTCTTTGTCGAAAATATTAATATTGAATATGCAGGAGAACCACTTAAATTTGATGTAAGTGGTAATGCATCAGTTAAAAATGGTGACCTCACTTTTTCTGCTTTTATGGATCTCTATCCAGAGCTGATAGAATTTGATTACAACATTGAAGCAAAAAACATTGATCTTAGCTCAACCCTTGGTATTGAAAGTAATCTAAATGCAAAAACAAAACTTTCGGGTAAAGGATTTGATCCAGAAAAATCAAATTCCAATATGGATTTCGTATTAACTAATTCTATTATTGAAGGGCACAATATTGATACTGCAAATATAAAACTGCTAACAGTTGATAAGATGATTGATCTTGTAATTTTTTCAGAAATTGATGAAATGAAATCAACAATTTCTGGGAAACTAGATTTAGCCTCAACTGAAAAACCAATATATAATTTGAATGGAAATTTTGATAATCTTAATATCGCAAACTTAATACAAGATACAATATTAACATCCTCACTAAATTTTAATTTTGACATAAATGGTCATTCACTCGATTTGGATCAAACAGAGGGAACCTTCAAACTTGATTTCTTGGATTCACAAATTGGCTCAAATGATTTTGATAGCATTCATTTTAACATAGATTTATCTAAAATTGACAACACTCGTCTGATTAGCTTTAGCTCAGATATTCTTGATTTTAATATTACTGGTGATTTTGAACTAGCGGAAACATTTAATCTTTTAAGCTACCAATCGAAAAAAATTGGATATGCTATATCAGAAAAAATAGAAGAAATAAATCCTATTGGAAATGAGGAGGATACAACTCATATTTTATCAGAACTTATCTTAGAAAAAGACTATTCCCAAAAGGAACTGTATCTCGATTACGATTTTAATTTTAAGGATTTCAAATTAATTGCAGCTCTATTAAACAGAGATAAAGTTGAAATTTCTGGGAAAGGATATGGATATGTTGAAAATGACTTGGAGAATTTCTCTATAAGTACAACTTTGGATCTTGATTGGTTATTCCTTTTTAAAGGGAAAGAAGTTTTTTATATCTCTGGAGTTGAAAGCGATTTAGATATTGGAGCCGACAATCAAAAATATTCATTCGATAATATTTTTGGCTCGCTTTCATTTATTTCAGAGGAAATGGTTTCGAATATAAACTTTAATAATATTTCAAGTGATTTAGTTTTTAATCAAAGCAAAGCTTTTCTTAATATTGAAGGGAACATTGAAAACGACATAGATGTTGGTCTGGAAGGATTTATTGATTTTAAAGAATCAACCGAGACAATTAAAATTTCGAACTTATTCTTTTCTTATAAAGATTATTTTTGGAAAAATCGTGACTCAATAGTAATTAGAAATACCCCTACTCTTTTTGATATTTCTAATTTTAATCTAGTTAATAATAATTCATCACTAACTATTAATGGAACTATTTCAGATAAATTAAATCAAGATTTAAAATTGGAATTGAAGAACGCTAATGGTGCAATAATTGCGAATAGATTATTTGGGGCTAATATTGAAGAAACAAACTCAAATATTAATCTTACA